>JAPOZF010000667.1:0-3847 GCA_026706165.1 Gemmatimonadota bacterium | reverse complement strand
CCACGGCCGCGAGGTGATCTACGACGCCGAACATTTTTTCGACGGCTTCTGCGAGGACCCCGGATACGCCCTCGAAACCCTGCGCGCCGCGGCCCGCGGCGGGGCCCGCCTGCTGGTCCTGTGCGACACCAACGGCGGCCGGCTGCCCAGCGAGGTCAGCCGCGTCTTCGCGGCGACACGCGAGGCGGTTTCCCTTCCCCTCGGCATCCACACCCACAACGACTCCGGCATGGCCGAGGCCAACACCGTCGCCGCCGCGGAGCTGGGAGCGGTCCAGGTGCAGGGGACGTTCAACGGCTACGGGGAACGCTGCGGCAACGCCAACCTGTGCACGGTGATCCCGACCCTGGAGCTCAAGCTAGGCAAGCGCTTGATCGGAGGGGAGAACCTCGCCGAGCTGATGGACTTCTCCCGCTTTCTCAGCGAGATCGCCAACGTCCATCACGACCACCGCCAGCCCTACGTGGGCGAGAGCGCCTTCGCCCACAAGGGAGGGGTGCACATCGACGCGATGACCAAGAACCCGCGCTGCTACGAGCACATCGACCCGCAGGCTACGGGGAACGAGCGCCGCTTCCTGGTCTCGGACCAGTCGGGAGGCAGCACCGTGGTCTCCAAGCTCAACAGGTCCTTTCCCGGGCTCAGCAAGAAGGATCCGGTAGTGGCGCAGGTGTTGGCGGAGGTGAAGCGGCTCGAGCACGACGGCTACCAGTTCGAGGCCGCGGAGGGCTCCTTCGAGCTGCTGGCGCGGCGGACGATGGGGCTCTACGAAGACCAGTTCCGGCCCCTGAGCTTCCGCACCATCAGCCGCAAGGACGACGGCACCGCCGAGGTGGCCGAAGCGATCGTCAAGGTGGAAGTGAAGGGTGAGACCGTGCACACCGTGGCCGAAGGGGAAGGGCCGGTCAACGCCCTCGACCGCGCCCTGCGCAAGGCCCTCGAGGGAGCCTGGCCGAGCTTGAGACACGTCCATCTCGCCGACTACAAGGTGCGCGTCCTCGACAGCAGCGACGGCACCGCCGCCCGGGTGCGGGTGCTGATCGAGTCCTCGGACGGGCGCGAAGTCTGGGGAACCGTGGGGGTGTCGGAAAACATAATCGAGGCGAGCTGGATCGCCCTCAACGACTCCCTGCATTTCAAGCTGATGCGGGAGGCCGTGGCCGCGGCCTCGCTTTCCGGCACCGGAACGGACTGAGCGGTGAGAATCCTCGAGGGCGGAGGGGTCGCTTCCCCGCAGGGCTACCTCGCCGCAGGAATCAGGACCGGCGTCAAGGAGTCGGGGGCCAGGGACCTGGCGCTGGTGTACTCGACGCGACCTGCAAATGCCGCCGCCGTGTACACCACCAACAAGGTGCAGGGAGCACCTGTCGCCGTCGACCGAGAGCACCTCGCCGACGGCAGGGCGCGCGCCGTCATCCTCAACAGCGGCAACGCCAACGTCTGCAACGGGAATGCCGGCCTGGAACACGCCAGGCGGATGTGCTCCCTGACGGCCTCGGAGCTGGGGCTGGAAACGGAAGAGGTGCTGGTCTGCTCCACCGGGGTGATCGGGGTGCCGTTGCCGATCGAGAAGATCGAAGCCGGCATACCGCGGATCGTCGCGGCGTTGTCGCCTGAAGGGGCCGGGGCCGCCGAGGCGATCATGACCACCGACACCGTTCCCAAGAGCTGCGCCGTCGAGGTCGAGCTGGAGCAGGCCAGGGCCGTCGTCGGAGCGATGGCCAAGGGGGCGGCGATGATCGCCCCGGACATGGCGACGATGCTGTCGGTGGTTACCACCGACGCCGCGGTGCCGGGCGGACAACTGCAGGAGCTGCTGTCGCGGGCGATCCGGCGCACCTTCAACTGCATCACCGTCGACGGCGACATGAGCACCAGCGACACGGTGATCCTGATGGCGAACGGCGCCGCCCCGGGAGAGCTGGGCGCCCGTGACCGCGAGCGCCTCTACGAGGGGATCGAGCACGTCTGCCGGCGGATGGCCCGGGAGATCGCCCGGGACGCCGAGGGCTCCTCCAAGCTGATCGCCATTTCGGTGCGCGGGGCCGCGACCGAGGCGGAGGCGAGGCAGGTCGGCCTCGCCGTCGCCAACTCGAGCCTGGTGAAGACCGCGGCCTTCGGCAACGACCCCAACTGGGGGCGCATCCTCTGCGCAATGGGGTACGCCGGCGTCGACTTCGACCCCGGAAAGGCGCGGGTGTCGCTGTGCGGCACCGGCATTTACGGAGACGGAGCCGGTCTCGCCTGCGACGAGGCCGAGCTGAGCGCCGCCATGCAGGCGGAGGAGATCGCCATCGACATCGACCTCGGGATGGGCCGGGCGGCGACCGAGATCTTCACCTGCGACCTGACGTACGAGTACGTGCGCCTGAACGCGGAGTACACCACCTGATGCCGCTTTCGCGATTCATCGCGCAGGTGCAGCCCTCGGCGACCATGGCGATCTCGGCGAAGGCCGCCGCCATGAAACGGGAGGGCGTCGACGTCATCCCGCTTTCGGCGGGGGAGCCGGATTTCGACACCCCCGAGCACATCAAGGCCGCGGGCATCCGCGCCATCGAGGAAGGGTTCACGAAATACACCTCGCCGCCGTCGGGCATCGTCGAGCTCAAGGAAGCGGTGTGCCGGAAGTTCAGGGAAGACAACGGCCTCGACTACTCCACCGACCAGGTGATCGTCAACTGCGGCGCCAAGCACTCGCTGTATCTCGCCGTCGCCGCGGTGCTCAACCCCGGGGACGAGATGATCGTGCCTACGCCCTACTGGGTCACCTTCACCGAGCAGCCCAAGCTGGTCGGCGCCGGACCGGTGGTGCTGCGAACCAGGCGGGAAGACGGCCTCAAGCTGACCCCGGATGCCCTGCGCGCGGCGATCACCCCGAGGACGCGGATGCTGCTGCTCAACAGTCCGTCGAACCCGAGCGGCTGCGTCTACACCAGGGAAGAGCTCGAGGAGCTGGCCGCGGTCGCGGTCGAGCACGGCGTCTACGTGCTCAGCGACGAGATCTACGAGAAGCTGGTGTACGACGGGGCCGAGCACGTGTCGATCGCCTCTCTCGGCGAGGAGATCAAGAGGCTCACAATCGTCGTCAACGGTGCCTCGAAGGCGTACGCGATGACGGGGTGGCGGATCGGGTACGCCGCTGCCGAAGCCGAGGTGGTCGCGGCGATGAACAAGGCCCAGAGCCAGACCGTGTCCCACCCGACCTCGATGTCTCAGATAGCGGCTCTCGAGGCGCTGACCGGACCTCAGGAGATGGTCGAGACGATGCGCCGGGAGTACGACAGGCGCCGGCGCTACATCACCTCTCGCCTGAACCGTCTGAACGGGGTGGAATGTCCCTTGCCGCTTGGGGCTTTCTACGTGTATCCCGACATGTCGAGCTACTTCGGTTCGCGCTACGAAGGTCCGCAGGGGTCGGGGAGAATCGAAGACTGCACGGGCCTGTGCGAATACCTGCTCGAAACCGGAAAAGTCGCATGCGTTCCCGGGGCCGGCTTCGGAACCGGGGAGCATATCCGGCTTTCCTACGCTACGTCGATGGAGAAGATCGCCGCGGCCATGGACCGGATCGAAGCGGCCCTTTCCCTCCTGCGCAGGTAGTGCTCCGACGAAAACCGAACACCGCATCCGTCCCCGGTGTCATTTGTTCAGATAACCGGGAGCCATTATCCGATGAACAACAACAGATCCTTCTATCTCGATTTCGAACGCCCGGTCGTGGAGCTGGAAAAGCGGCTCGAGTAGATGCAGGCCCAGGCCCGGACCGACGGCCTCGACCTTGGCCGCGAGCTGAAAAGCCTCGAACGCTCGCTCGAAAAACTTCGCCGTGCGACCTACACCAACC
>JAPOZF010000259.1 GCA_026706165.1 Gemmatimonadota bacterium | reverse complement strand
GCAGCCGCGACCCCTCCATGCCGGACAGCAGCACCGAGCGCGTCGGTTCGACCTCGACGGTGACCTGGCGCGCCTCGAACTGCTCGCTGCGGTTGCGGGCGAAGCGCGGCCAGCCCTCGCTGCCGGGGATCAGCGCGGCGAGATGGGCGAGCATCTGGCAGCCGTTGCAGACCCCGAGGGTCACCGTGCCGGGGCGCTCGAAGAAGGCGGCGAACATGTCGCGGAGCGGCCCGTTGAACAGGATCGAGCGCGCCCACCCGGCGCCGGCACCGAGCACGTCGCCGTAGCTGAAGCCCCCGCAGGCGGCCAGCGCCTGGAACCCGGAAAGGTCGGCGCGGCCGTCGATCAGGTCGGTCATGGTGACGTCGACGGCCTCGAACCCGGCCGCGTCGAAGGCGGCGGCCATCTCGACCTGGCCGTTTATGCCCTGCTCGCGGAGGATGGCGGCGCGCGGAGCCCTCAGGCCGGTCCCTGGTGGATTGGATTCGGATTTGTCCGGGGCCGTCGAGGCGGGGTCCAATGCCACCGCGTAGCGCGGCCCCGGGTCGGAGAAGTCGGCGTTGAAGGCCCGCTCCTCTGCGGCGCAGTCCGGGTTGTCGCGCAGGGCCTGCATGCGGAAGGTCAGCTCCGACCAGGCGGCTTTCAGTTCGGCTGTGGGTTCCCGGAAGAGCTCGGCGCCGTTCCGGCTGATGACGATCTCGCGGCTCTCGGTGTGGCTGCCGCTACTGTCCGGTCCGATAGGGCGGCTGCTGCCCGGGTCGGTTTCTCCGCTATCCGGGAGGTCGGTGCCGCTGTTGTCCGGGTTGGTTTTCCCGCTGTCCCGGGGGCCGGGCAGGTTGGAGTCCGGGGGGTTTCCCCCATCATCCGGGCCGCCGGGTCCGTCGCTGTCCCGGGGGCCGGCCCCGCTGTCCGGGCGGCCGACCTCGTGCGTGCAGTCCCCGAGGCCGTGCGCCTCCAGCACCGCCAGCGCCTGCTCGAGATCGGCGCCTCCAACCTGCAGCAGGGCCCCGATCTCCTCGGAGAACAGCGCCGCCAGCGGATCCCCGCCGAGGCCGTCGATGGTCAGCTCCAGCCCGGTGCGGGCCCCGAAGGCCATCTCGGCCGCGGCGACGAAGAGGCCGCCGTCGGAGCGGTCGTGGTAAGCGAGCAGCAGCCCCCCGGCAATCAGTTCCTGCACCGCGGCGAACAGCCGGCGCACGTCCTCCGGCTCGACGTCGGGGGCCTCGTCCCCGACCTGGCTGTAGACCTGGGCAAGGCAGGAGCCCCCGAGGCGGTTGCGGCCGCGCCCGAGGTCGACCAGCAGCAGGCGGCTGTCCGCGTCGGGTTTCAGGTCCGGGGTGACCGTGGCGCGGATGTCGGCGACCGGGGCGAACGCCGAGACCACCAGGCTCAGGGGGGCGGCGATGGAGCGGTCGGCGCCGCGGCTGTCGCGCCAGGCGGCGCGCATCGACAGCGAGTCCTTGCCGACCGGGATCGAGACCCCGAGCCGCGGGCAGAACTCCATGCCGACCGCCTCGACGGTGTCGTAGAGGGCGGCGTCCTCCCCCTCCTCGCCGCAGGCGCACATCCAGTTGGCCGAGAGCTTGACCTTTTCGATGGGCCCGATCCGGGCCGCGGCGATGTTGGTGACCGCCTCGGCGATGGCCATGCGCCCCGAGGCCGGCGGGTCGATCAGCGCCAGCGGGGCGCGCTCCCCCATGGCCATGGCCGAGCCGCGGAAGTCGCGGAACGAGGCCGCGGTCACGGCGACGTCGGAGATCGGCGTCTGCCAGGGGCCGGCCATCTGGTCGCGGGCGACGAGGCCGGTGACGGTGCGGTCGGCGATCGCAATGAGAAAGGTCTTGTCGGCGACCGCGGGGAAGCGCAGCAGGCGGGCGACCGCTTCGGCGATGGTCACCTCCGAAAGGTCGAGGGGGTCCGGCCGGCCGGCGCCGCGGCTCACGTCGCGGTGCATGCGCGGCGGCTTTCCGAGGATGACCTCGAGCGGCATCTCCCCGACCGGGTCGCCTCCGAGCAGCGGGTCGGACACGGAGAGGTTGCCGTCGCCGGTGATCTCGCCGATGACGGCATGGAGGCAGCGCTCGCGGCGGGCGAGGCGCTCGAAGCGGTCGAGGTCGGCGGCCCGCACCACCAGCACGTAGCGCTCCTGCGCCTCGTTGCACCAGATCTCCATCGGGCTCATGCCCGGGTCGTCGTTGGGGATCGCCCGCAGGTCGAAGCGGGCCCCCTGCCCCTCGACCAGCTCCGGGCAGGCGTTCGAAAGCCCGCCGGCGCCGACGTCGTGGATGCTGACGATGGGGTTGCCGTCCCCGAGGGAGATGCAGCGGCTGATCAGCTCCTGGCAGCGTCGCTGCATCTCCGGGTTGTCGCGCTGCACCGAGGCGAAGTCGAGGTCGGCGAGGTTGCTGCCGCTGTCCATGCTCGAGGCGTAGCCGCCGCCCAGGCCGATCAGCATCGCCGGCCCGCCGAGCTGAACCACCCGGTCCCCCGGCTGCGGCTGCTTCTTCTCCACCTGCCCGGCGGCGATCAGCCCGATCCCGCCGGCCACCATGATCGGCTTGTGGTAGCCGCGGTAGCGGCCGGCCGCGGTCTCTTCGAAGGTGCGGAAGAGGCCGAGGATGTTGGGGCGGCCGAACTCGTTGCCGAAGGCGGCCCCGCCGAGGGGGCCGTCGGTCATGATCTGCAGCGGCGTCGCCAGGCGCTCGGGGAACTCGGCGAAGTCGCGCTCCCACGGCTGCGGGAATCCCGGGATGCGCAGGTGGGAGGTGTAGAAGGCGCAGAGCCCGGCCTGGGACTGGCCGCCGATGCCGGTCGCCCCCTCGTCGCGGATCTCGCCGCCGACCCCGGTCGAGGCCCCGGGGAAGGGGGAGATCGCCGTCGGGTGGTTGTGGGTTTCCACCTTGCAGAGGATGTGGCTCAGCTGGTCGCGGTAGCCGTAGGCGAAGGGGCCCTCCGAGCCGGGGCGGAAGGACGGGGTGCGCCAGCCCTCGATGACGCCGGCGTTGTCGGCGTACGCCTTCACCGTCCCCTGCGGGCAGCGCGCGTGAGTGTTGCGGATCATGGCGAACAGGGAGCGCTCGCGCCGGGCCCCGTCGACGGTCCAGCCGGCGTTGAAGATCTTGTGGCGGCAGTGCTCGGAGTTGACGTTGGCGAACATCACCAGCTCGACGTCGGTCGGGTCGCGCCGGAGCGCGGTGAAGGCGTCGAACAGGTAGCGGATCTCGTCGCCGGACAGGGCGAGGCCCATCTCCACGTTGGCCCGCTCCAGGGCCGCGGGCCCTTCGGCGAGGGATACCCGCTGCAGCGGCCGGGGGGCGACCTCGGAGAAGAGGGAGTGGTCGTCATGCAGGACCGCCTCGGTCATGCGGTCGTGCAGCAGGGGCAGCAGGGAGGCGGGGGAGAAAGGGCCGTCGGCGAGGATGCGGTACTCGGTGCCGCGCTCGATGGGGGCGACCGGGGTCGGGCGGCGGTCGCGCAGGAGGTCGGTGGCCGTGGTCGACCAGGGGGAGAGGGTCCCGGGGCGGGGGGCGATGCAGATGGTGGTGGCCGCGCTTATGTCATGGCCCTCGGTGGGGGTGCGGCCCGGCCCGGCGGGGGCGCCGAAGACCAGGGCCTCCAGGCGGGGGAGGTCGCCGCCCTGCCAGCGGACGAGGTAGAAATGGCGCGCCTCCAGCCCCCGGACGGCGGATTCGGGCTGCCGGCAGCGCCACAGCAGCGCCTCCCGGCGGAAATCGGACAGGGCGTTCGGGCCCGGGAGCCGCAGTATGTTCATGGGCGGTAGTGGGTTACGGGAGTGTCGGGGGCCGGGGTGTCAGGGAGTGTTGGAAATCTACCGGCCCCGCCGGAGGGCTTCAAGGAATCCGGCATGAAATCGGCCGCTTCGGTGAATCAGCTAGATTTATTGACGGGTTTGGAGTCAAGGTGTTTCCATGGTGCGCCGAGCACCAGAGCAGGGACAGAGCTTCGACCCACTATCTGTAAATGCTGAACCGACCCGGTCACCATCTTCTTTGTGTTGGGCTGGTAGGACTGGTCCACTTTTGACCGGAAGCGAACTGATTCTAGGTTTGACACTGGCTGGCGGTTCTCCAGGGGCGGTCCAACTATG
>JAPOZF010000413.1 GCA_026706165.1 Gemmatimonadota bacterium | reverse complement strand
AGCACTTCACAGACCATTGGAACCAAAAGGCCCACCCCTTCGTATGGACGGCCACAGCTGATTCCATCCTCGCTAAGGTCAAAAGACTTTGTGAGCGTATTTCTGCGACATGACACTAGCTACTCCGTTTCCCAGATCGGCTCGTCCCGCGCGCGGAGCTGCCTCCAGGCGCGGTCGAAAGCCTCGCTGCCGTCGTCCTCCCACTCGTCGAGGCGCACCCCCGGGGCGAAGGCCTCGTCGACGCCGAGCTTCATCAGCCCCTCTGCCTGCCGCAGGTCGCGGTAGTAATGCCTGAGGCCGCCGGGGAAGGAGACCACCGAGACCCAGCGCGGCCACTCCGGGACCGGGGTGTCCCGGTAGCGGGCAACCGCGTCCTCGTCGAGCTCGACCCCGAGGCCGGGACCCTCCGGAACCTTCATGAACCCGCGCTGCACGCTGTGCGCCTCTGCGATCAGGTCGTCCTCGTAGGCGTGGCTGGCGGTCACGCCGGGCAGCATCGCCGTGTGCATGACGGCGCCGAGCTGGCAGGCGAAGGCCGCGGTGATGCCGGTGCCGACGTACTGCAGCAGGATCGGGGTGTTGGCCGAGGCGAAGGTCCAGGAAGCGGCCATGGCGTTGCGGATGTTCTCGTGGCTGCAGAGGGCGCCGTCGAAGTCGCCGGCGCGCAGGCCGAGCCAGGGCCCCGACGGCTGCCGCGAGGGTCCGTCGAGGACGGTGCCGACCCCGTGCAGGTAGAAGGGGATGCGGACCTGCCGGTGGAGGCGCCGCCAGCCCTCGACGTCGTGGGCGAAGATCGGCTCCTCCACCCCCTTGACCACCGGGATGTTCTCCAGCTCCCGCAGCACCGGCAGGGCCTTCTCGACGTTGATCAGGGCGCCGTTGAAGTCGAACTCGACGCGGAAGTCCGGGGGCGCGGCCTCCTGCATCGCCCGCGCCTGCTCGACGACGTCGAAAAAGGGGCGCGCCTTGCACTTGAGGCCCCGGTACCCGAGTGAGGCGGCCTCCTCCACTTCGGCGGCCGAATCCTCCGGGGACATGCAGGGCATCCACCAGCCCATGCTCACCCACTGGCGCCGCTGCTGCCCGAGGAGCTTCCAGGCCGGGATGCCGAGCTGCTTGCCCATGAGGTCGTAGCAGGCCATGTCGAGGTTGAAGCGGCCGGTGCTCATCACGTGGTCGAAGGGGTCGCTGCCGAGGTAGGGGTCGAGCAGCTCCTGGGCGAACGGCGGGCCCGGGTTCTCCCCGAGGCCGGTGAGCCCGGCGTCGGTGTGGAACTTGTAGACCGTCACCTCCTCCGACATGGAGAAGTGGTGGTAGCGCTTGCGGATGCGGGCTTCGTAGGGCAGGCGCAGGGGTATCGCTTCGATCTCGGTGATCTTCATCTCTGCTGCTCCAGGGAAGGGGTTTACTCGAAGATGGGGGTCGGCTCCGGGGGCCCGAACCCCATCTCCACCAGGGGGGCGACGAGCTTGCGCAGGCGCGGGCGGTCGCTCTCGATCAGCTCGGGTACCGGGTGCAGGGAGTATAGCCAGCTCTCGTAGTTGCTCCTGAGCCAGGCGCGCTCCTCCTCGTTCTCCGGGTTCTTCGTGAAGTTGATGGCGTGCTGGCTGCGCCCGGGGGCGCCGCCGAAGGCGCCGTGCTAGGTGCTCTCCGGGAAGACGACGAGGTCGCCCGGCTCGGTCTCGGCTACGTGGCAGGGCAGGTCGGGGGCGGAAACCCCCAACGGCTGCTCCGAGAGGTCTTCACCCTGCTCGTTGAGGACCTGGAGATACCGCCTGTACTCCGGGTTGTTCGACCCCGGGATCAGGCGCACCGCGCCGGTGTCCCGGGTCGTCGGCTCGAGGTAGAAGGCGATCTTGATCGAGGGCAGCCGGTCCGGCTCCGGGCCCCCGCCGTGCCACTTCGTGTCGCCGACGTGCAGGTTGGCCTCGGTAGCGTTCAGGTGGAACTCAGGTCCCAGCAGGTCCTGCCCGATCGCCCAGATGCGGTCGTCCTCGATGAAGTCGCGCAGGCGGGCGCTGTACTCGAAGAAGGGAATCATCGCCTGCCGCCTGCTGCCGTCGAACGGCCGCCCCCGGCGGTTGGCGGCGAGCAGGCGCTCCGACTCGCTGCGCAGCTCGTCGATTTCCCGGGTCTCGAACACCCTGCTCAGGACGAGGAAACCGAAGGTCTCGAAATACCGTTTCTGTTCGGGGGTCAGCATGTTTCCTCCTTGCCAAGAGGGCGGAAATATGGTGCAATAGTGGGGGAGTCCAAAGTAACCGCGGCTTCGGGAAAGCCGCCGATTCAGGAGAGCGGATCGTGGACAACAGACTCGACCTTCGGGACCGCGTCGCCGTGATCACCGGGGCGGCGCGCGGCATCGGCAGGAAGATCGCCGAGGACTTCGTCGCCCACGGGGCCACGGTCGTCATCGGCGACATCCTCGACGAAGTGGGGGAGGAGACCGCCGCCGGGCTCGGAGACGCGGCGTCGTACGTGCACTGCGACATCAGCCGCCTCGACGAGGTGCGGGCGATGATCGATCATGCCGCGGCGCGGGCAGGCCGCATCGACATCCTCGTCAACAACGCCGCCTACAACCCGTCGAAGCCGGGGGAGCGCCGCACCGTCGAGGAATACGACGACGACCTCTTCGTCAGGATGATGGACGTCGACATCAACGGCACCTACTACTGCTCCAAGTACGCCGCCCTGAAGATGATCGAGCGGAAGTCGGGGTCGATCATCAACATCGCCTCGATCGCCGGCATGGTGCCGATCCGCAACCAGATCGGCCACGTCGTCGGCAAGGCCGCGGTGATCAGCCTCGCCGAGGCCATGGCCCTCGAGCTGGGGCGTCACGGCATCCGCGTCAACGCCATTGCCCCCGGTTCGACGGTTACCGACGCCACCCGCACCCTCTTCTACCGCGACGACGGCAGCTACAACGAGAAGGGCCGGCAGCTGCTCTCGTTCGTGCCGAGCGGCCGCCCCGGCCAGGTGGAGGACATCGCCAACGCGGCACTGTTCCTCGCCTCGGACATGGCCTCCTACATCAACGGCCACACCGTCGTCGTCGACGGCGGCTGGACATGCGGCTTCACGCGGGATTTCTGAGGTCGCGGGGGGATGCAGTCGCTTCAGCTGTTTTCCAACCGCCCTGAAGAAGCTGGTCAGTGTGCGTGCATCGCGGTTCCGCCGAGGGCGACCGGAGCGGAATCCACTATCTCGAGGCCGGGGTCTCCCTCCCTGATGCGGACAATGCGGTCGAGCGGGAGAAGCTCGTACAGGGAGCGCTCTCCGGTAGCCGGCCAGTGAACCTCAAGGCTCGCGATGCGCGCCGCACGGCCGAGGCCGATCTCGAGCTGCAGACTCGATGAACCGAAGCTGCCGCCGGTGCCGACGACCCGGTGGATCTCGCGCAGCTTTCCGTCCTCTTCCTCGACAACCAGGCGGACCCGGGCGCCGATGGCGGAGCGGTTGCTTCCCACCCCCTCGAGGCGGAGGGTGATCCAGCGGTTGCCGCCGCCGGGATTCTCGAAAAGGACATTCTGGTACACGTCGCCGCTGTAGGCTCCGCCCATGTTTGCGTAGATGTCCTGGTCGCCGTCGTTGTCGAGGTCTCCGAAGGCGATGCCGTGCCCCTTCTGGATACTGCCGAAACCGCCGCTGGTGGTAACGTCCTGGAAACGGTTGCCGCGGTCGTTGCGGAGCATCACGTTGGGCACGAGGGTGTACAGGGCCGGCTCGCCCGTGCCGAAGTAGGCGTCGAGGAAGCCGTCGTTGTCGATGTCGCCGAAGTTGGCGCCCATCGCCAGCAGAACGCGGTCGAATCCGGTTCGCTGGCTGACGTCCTCGAAGGTTCCGTCCCCGCGGTTGCGGTACAGCCGGCAGCGGGCTCCCTCGGTCGGCAGGTCGAGGTAATCGGATACGACCAAGTCGAGCCCGACGCTGCTGAAGTCGGCGAAGCTTCCGACCATAAGGTCCAGCCACCCGTCGTTGTCGTAATCGAAGAACCAGGTGGGGAAGCTGCGGACCGGCGCGGCGATTCCGGCCGAGGCGGAAACGTCGGAGAAGCTCCAGCTCCCCCCGGCCCCGGGCCCGTCGTTGCGGTAGAGAACGTTCCGCTGGTC
>JAPOZF010000503.1 GCA_026706165.1 Gemmatimonadota bacterium | reverse complement strand
GGGGGGACCCTCCCTGATGGCGAGCCTCATCGTCGTTTCGGCGCTGTTTCAGTTTCTCCTGGCGGCGCGGTTGTCGCTGGTCCGCCGGATCATCACGCCGGTCGTCTCCGGCACGGTGATCATGCTGATCGCCGTCACCGTCATGCCCGTCGTGTTCGATCTGCTCGCGCAGGTACCCGAGGGCACCCCTTCCTCCGCAGCTCCGGCCGCGGCCGCCGCCACCCTCGCCGCCCTCGCGGCGCTGGCGCTGCGCGCCCCCGTGGCCTGGAGGCTCTGGGCCCCGCTCATCGCCATCGTCGTCGGCTGCGCCGTCTCCGCCCCCTTCGGCCTCTACGACATTCAACCGGTATTCGAAGCCCCCTGGATCGGTCTTCCCCAATACTCATGGCCGGGCCTGGACCTGTCGTTCAGCCCTGAGTTCTGGGCGCTGCTGCCGGCCTTCGTGGTCGTCACCCTGGTGGGAGCGATCGAGACCATCGGCGACGGCGTCGCCATTCAGCGGGTCTCGCGGCGGCGGCCGCGGGCTACCGATTTCCGCCTCGTCCAGGGGGCCCTCAACGCCGACGGGGTGGGCAACCTGCTCTCCGGCCTCATCGGGACGCCCCCGAACACGACCTACTCGACCAGCATTTCCCTCGCCGAGCTTACCGGGGTCGCCGCGCGTCGGGTCGGCGTGTACATCGGGGTCACCTTCGTGCTTCTCGCCCTGTCGCCCAAGGTGACCGCCCTGATCATCGCCATTCCCAACCCGGTCGGCGCCGCCTATGTAACCCTGCTTATCGGCATCCTGTTCGTGCAGGGCATGAAGATCGTCGTCGCAGACGGCCTCGATCACCGCAAGGCAGCGGTGGTGGGCCTGTCATTCTGGATCGGCGTCGGCTTCCAGAACCAGGTGATCTTCGCCGACCTGCTCGGCCGGACCTGGGGAACCCTGCTCGGCAACGGCATGACCGCCGGGGGGATGGCGGCCATCGCCCTTACCGCCTTCATGGAGCTGACCGCCCCCCGGAGCCGGCGGCTGAAGGTCGACCTCTCAGCCCCGGCGCTGCCGGAGATCGACGCCTTCCTGCGCGCCTTCGCCGACAGGGCCGGGTGGACGGAGCGGTCGGAGGGACGGCTGCGCTCCGCCGGAGAGGAGACCCTGGCTGTCCTGCTGCAGCAGTTCGAAGAGGAAGGGGCGGAACCCGGGGGAGGGAGCCTGATCGTCACCGCGCGCCTCGTGGAGAAGGGGGTGGAGCTGGATTTCGTGGCCGCCTCGGGGGCGGAGAACCTCGAGGACCGGCTCGCCTGCTTGAGCGAGCAGCCGGAGCTGGTCGACGAGCACGAGATCTCCTACCGCCTGCTGCGCCACTACGCCTCCTCGGTGCGGCACCAGAAATACCACGACGTCGACATCGTCTCGGTGCTGGTCGAGGAGGCGGCGGAGTCCGCCCCGGACCAGGGCGAAGAATGACAGCAGCGGGCCGCAGGTCCCGGACCCGCCCGAGCGGAGTTCCGGGCCTGCCTGAGTGCCTGCCCGATGCAGGCAGGTTCCCCGGCCTCCGCTCTTCTGGTCCGTTGCAAGCCGGGGCCGGCCGCCTTTGGCATGCGGGTCCTGACCCCGGCCGGAGACTGCCGCAGGCGGGGCCGCGAACCGCTACGAACGGGACAGCCTGTGAGGGCGGTACGGGTTGCTGCAGGGAGGACCGTCGGCGACTTCCAGGGTGCCGGCCGAGACGTCGATGACCACCGAGGCCAGGGTTTCCAGGACGAGCTCCTCCGGCTGGTCCTCCCGGTGCCGGCAGATCGACTCCGGGCGGTTCGCGTGGTCCCGGAGGATGGCCTTCAGACGTTCGCCGTCCACCTCCCCTTCCCCGATCAGCTCTCCGGCCCGCCGGGCGCGGTCGCAGAACCCCGGATACAGCACCGCAAGGCGGTCCTCCAGGCCCCGCTCCCGAGGAGGGCCGCTTTCACTTGAACCGGCAAAGACGTTGCAGTGCGACGCCCGCCCTCCGGGAGACGCGGCGACCACGGCGACGTCGGCGGGGCTCACCTCGAGCGAGGCGACCTTCCCCTCCCCCGAGCCCGGGACGCCGCGTTGCGCCATGGTGAAGTTGACCGAGGCTACCCGTTCTGCCGGCTCCAAGGCGCGGCGCGCCTCGTCAATGGTGGAGCAGTTGAGCGCGGCGCGCGCCAGCACCCAGACCGGCACCGCCGCCTCGAAGCGGTCGAGCTGCGATCCCATGGCGTTGGCGCACAGGGCGAGGCCCTCGGAGTTGATCCCCTTGTGGCCGACGAACCCCGCCTCGACGTGGGTGAGGATGTCGGGGCGGTCTTCCTGCCGCACCTCGAGCAGGATGCTGACCTCCCCTACCGGCAGGGCCCAGTCCCAGTTCTGCCCGACCAGGGTGTGGCCGCTGCCGCCGGCCCGGGCGATTCCGAGGGAGGTGCATTCCCCGCTTCCCGCCGGCGCTCCGGCGAACACCGTCGACAGCATGATCTCGTAGCGGCCGTTGACGATCAGCACGTCGTCGACCGCGAGTCCGGAGCCGGCGGCGATCCCCTCGATCTCGGTCAGTATCTCCGCGTCGAAGTCGCCGATCCTGCCGGCGAACCCGGAGATGATCTCGATCAGCTCCCCCCGGGAGCGGCCGCTCCCCTTCTCCCACATGTCGACGTAGAACTCGACCCCCTTGCGGATGAGGGCCCCGGCCCGCTCGCCGTACTGGCGGCCGCGTTCGAAGGGGCCGCCGCTGACGGTCACTTTGCGCGGCATCGGTCTTCTCCGGTCGGCACGGCATCCCCCGAGCCGCGGTTCCGCCGTCGAGGCCCGGTCTTCATGCACGGCAGAAAGGCGGACACCCTTACTCCTCCATCACCGTCTGCCTGTCGGCGGAGGAAAAGGCGATGAACAGGACCGCCTCCTCGGTCTCGGACAGGTTGCGGGCCTTGTGCGGCACTCCCTCGGGAATGGTCACGGTGTCCCCGGGGCCGAGTTCGGCAGTTTCACCCGCGTCCAGGGTGTGGGAGATTCCGCCCGAAACGACGACGAGCACTTCCGAGCAGTTGGGGTGGTAGTGACGGGGGTTGGCCTGTCCCGGTTTCAACCGCGCCGTGCCCAGGGTCATCTCCCCCGAATTGCCAAGCGAGCCGCTGGCGTGCCAGCGCAGCTCCCCCCAGTCGAGATCGACCACCTCGCACTCGTTCGTTCGCAACACCGAAATCCCCGCCTGTTCCATGACAGTCTCCTTTGCTTCAGCCCGTTGTTGCCGCAACTCTTCGGGCGATGCCCGGACACGGCGGCGGAAGACAAGGGGCGCCGGCCGCCAGTGCCGGTCCTGCCCGGATGGGATTCTTCAACCGCTGTCGGGTCTGCTTTCCGCCGACTGGCGGCAGGCGTAGTATATGGCGGCTCCGAAACCGACACCAAGCACACCTCTTCATTTTCATATGGTAAAGCTGCACACCGCGCAGGACCTGTCGCGGCTGCGCCGGCGCGCCTCCCAACCGGCCTTCGCGGCCGCGGCCGCCGCGCTGCGCCGGCGGACCGACGACTTCCTCGCCGGCAACCTCGCCGTTCCGGAGCGCTCCGCCGGCTTCTACCACGACTACTTCTGTCCCGAGCACGCCGTCGAGCTCACCTTCGACCCGGCCTCCCCCACCGCGCACCGCTGTCCGAGCGACAGCCGCCTCTTCTCCGGGGAGCCGTTCGATTCGGCCTGGCTGTGGTTCGTCAACAACCGCCTGTCGACGATGGCCCTCTCCCTGGCCCTGCGCTGGCGCATCGACGGCGAGCCCGGCCACCTGCTCCGGGCGGGCGAAATCCTGACCGGGTACGCATCCCGCTACGGCAGCTACCGTCCCCTGAAGCCCCGGGAGTTCGGAAACGGCAAGGCGACCTTCCAGTCCCTCGACGAGGCGGTCTGGCTGATCCCCCTGGCGAGGGCCTACGACCTGGTCCGGGACGGCTTGTCCGAAAGCGAGCGGGGCGAGATCGAGGAACGGCTCCTCATTCCGGCGGCCGAGCACATCCTCAGCCAGAAGTACAACCGGATCCACAACATCGAAAACTGGCACAACACCGCCATCGCCGCGGCCGGGCTGCTGCTCGGCGAGGAGCGCTTCCTGCGCATCGCCATCGAGGAG
>JAPOZF010000759.1:1987-4149 GCA_026706165.1 Gemmatimonadota bacterium | reverse complement strand
AGCGTGCACAGCGCACGCCAACCAGCGGGTGCCAGCGGTGGGGTCTGAACCGGTAGTGATTCGCCGAACGCATGTCGGGGTCCGCTTCCACGTAATACCAGGAATTCCCGCGCACCACTTTGAAGCCGGTTTCCGAAAGGTTGACGGGGTTGGCTTCGGGGCTGCGTTCATAGTAGTCGCGGTCGTACGAATCGGCAACCCACTCCCAGACGTTGCCCGCCATGTCGTCGACCCCGTAGACACTCGCCCCGTTTCGGCGCGTGCCCACCGGCCCGGTGCCGTCGTATCCGCAACCCAGACCCAGGCCGATCCGCATCATGATGGCGCGGTCGCAGTCACCTACCGCACCAGGCGGCCGATCTCCCCAAGGGTATCGGTGACGGGCCACGCCGCGGGCTGCCTTCTCCCATTCGGCTTCGGTGGGCAAGCGCAATCCCGACCATTGGCAGAAGCGGACTGCATCCGTCCAGCTGATGCAGTTGACCGGGTGATCGTCCCGGTCTTCCACTTCCCAATTGCACGGCTCCCCGCGCGCTGGCTCGCCGCAGGCGCCGGCCTCCACGCAGGCGCGGTACTGCGCTACGGTCGCCTCTCGCAGCGCCAGGTAGAACGGATCGACCCAGACTTCGTGAACCGGGGACTCGTCCTGGAACCGTTCGCTTCCCATGCGGAAGGCACTGCCTGGAATCCCCGTCATCGCCATGAGGGTGCCGGAGGGGCCGGGGTGATCGATGCGCTCAGGTACCACTTCGAAAACCGGGGTGAAATCACCGGCCAGCGGATCGGTTTCCGAAACCCTCAGGGGCTCGATGGCGGGCCCGCTGATGGCGATGTCGTACAGCCCGTCTGTGGAAAAACCCGCAACCTTGCTGCCGCGCAGGGGTGAAGCCGCTGTTTCCCTGCCATCCAAAACCGTCACCTTGCCACCGGCGGAGAAACGATCGGTCTGCAGGTGGTAGAGATACACGCCGGCCGAAACCGGTTTTCCGCGGTCGTCGAGACCGTCCCAGACCACCTGCCAGGGCCCGGCTGCCATTTCTTCCTCCAGCAGGGTGCGGACCGCCTGCCCCAGAGCGTTGTACACGACAAGACGCACCATCCCGGGTTGCGGCAGGCCGAAGGGAATCGCCGCGGAAGGATTGAACGGATTGGGATAGGCCGGTCCGAGAAAGAAATGGCCAGGAATCGACCTGTCCGCCTCGATTGCGGTGCCGGTTTCGTTCAGAAAGAGTGAAAAGAAACCGAACCGGTCCGACGTGGTCTCGAAAGAAATGCCTGCGCTCCCGGTGAACACCACCTGCGCGTCCCGAACCGGCTCCCCGTCAAGTTGCAGCACTACTCGACCTGAAATTCCCGGGCCCCCGAGGTCCTCGTCGTCTACTGCATTGCCCGTTCCGACGAGGGCAACTTGCGAAAAAAGGAAAGCCAATGTACAGCAAGGGAAGCCTGAAATTACCATCCCCTGATTTCCATCCCGTACTAGTTGCCTACTGGACCCTCTGATGAATTCAAAAGGTTCTTGATCCTGATCCTTCCCTTGATGGGCTCGTGGTATCCAGCGAAAAATTCACTGAGTTCGTCAGAACTGTCGAAAACAGCCTCGCTACTGGTCGGAGGATTACTATCAGGTGTCGGATAGCTCCCATGCCACCCTTCGCGTTTTGTATTTCTCATGCGTTTTTGCGCAGTATTCGATGTAAGCTCCATTCCATTCGGTGATCAATCACGCCAGAGAACGACACCCATGTGGTAGCGCCGGTGCATGGGAATCCGCTGGCAGTAGTAGGCGGTGAGGATGTTGCCGTTCGCCAGCTGCAGGCTGGAGGGGTAGCCTCCGTCGACCCCCTGGGGGCTGGTATCCGACTTGTAGACCTCCGTATTGAACAGCACCCGCGGGTGGTCCCACGAGACGCCTTGGTCGCGGCTGATCATGGCGCAGACGCCGAGCATGCCCCGCAGGCGCACCCCGTAGGTGAGCAGGATCGACCGGTCCTCGAGCTGCAGCAAGTGGGCGGGCATGTGCCTGGAGGGAGTCACCGCGCCGCGGCAGGTCCAGGTCTGCCCTTCGTCATCGGAAGCGAAGATCTCGGTCTCGGCCGTTCTCGCCGTGCGGCTGGCGGCGAGCAGCCTGCCTTCCCCCAGGACCAGCAGGTCGGTTTCGT
>JAPOZF010000759.1:0-1977 GCA_026706165.1 Gemmatimonadota bacterium | reverse complement strand
CCGATCAGCCGGGCATCCCCCCAGGTCCGCCCGTCGTCGTCGCTGAAGTAGATCCAGGCGCTGTCGCCGCTCTCGTCCTCGGAGCGGCTGTCCTCGGCCGAATAACAGGAAACGGCGAGGCGGTTCCCCGAAAGCTTCACCACGTCCCCGAACGGGACGGCGTTGTCGACGTTCGCGGGATAGTGGATGGCCCCGCCCCTGCTCCAGGTCCGGCCCCCGTCCGCAGAACGGCAGACCACCGCTTCCTGGTTGCCCATCTCCTCCCTGGTCCGGGGCCGCTCGAGCGGCTCGCCCCGGGGCGGCGCGAACCTGCGGCCGCTGCACAGGACCACGAAAGCTCCCTCGTGGGTGAGGCCGGCGGCCAGGTCGCCGCGGGTGCGGCCCGGTTCGTGCTGAACGGGAATGCTGAGGAAGGACCAGAGCCTGCCCCCGTCGCTGCTGATCCAGCATTCGGACGACCCTTCCCACAACTGGTGACAGGGCTCGCCGAAGATGGCCGCCACGATGCTGCCGTCCGGCATGAGCGTCAGGTTGGGCCATGCGCACTTGTCGTCGATGGCTACGTAGCGTTCGAGAATGTCCATCCTGCTCCTCCGCGGTCCGGGTTGCCTGAGGCTGGTATGGGGGCGGTTAATTCGGTCGCGTCAATCACTGCGGGCGGGCCCTGAAGCGGCTGGCTGCAGAATGAAGAGGGGACTTTCGCCGCGGATCCAGTACGGGTCGCTCCCGGGCGTGAAAGGCCTGGTCAGGTCCGCTTCCCGGGTCGGGTAGATCAGCAATCTGTCGTCCTTCCACTCGAAGGCGCAGGTCTGCGGGGGCCGATCACTGGCCGGATCTCCTGCAACATGGAAAACGTCGTACCTGCCGGCCGCCCCGTGTTTATCGAGCTCTACAGTGTAGGTTAACGGTGTCGAATCCGGCCATACCGCGGCGCCGGTCTCCTCGAAGGTGAAGGAGCGTCCTCTCCGGTCGGTGTAGGTCCCGGCAATCACGGTCCGGTTGACGAACGCGGCGATGTCCGGCTCGACCCGTCTGAAGGCGATGCGCCTTTCCTGCGGGGCCGGGCCATACAGTTCGTCGAACAGCCAGGTCATCTCCTCCAGAGGTGTTGTGCGCGGTATCAGGAAACGGTCTTCACCGGTTGCGCGGCCGTGCGTCTGCCGGTCGTGGAACAGCACTCGATAGATGCCGGACTCCGGTTCGGGCTGCAATCCCGTGATCCTGAGGAACACGCCTTCGTGGTACGAAAGCGCCTGCTTCCACTCGAAGTACCGGTCCCCGCGCGAAAAGTAGAGAGCAGTCCAACGGGTGTTCCCGTCGAAAGGCATCTTCACCGGAGACCGGGTCTCTTCCAGGTGGTCGATGTACTGGCTGTTGAGCCATTCACCGACGAGCAGGTCGAGGGTCAACTCTTCCGGGGCGGCCGGCGCCGCCGCGAGCAGCGCGAGCGCAAAGCAGGCCGGGGTTGTCATGCGACGCCCGGCTTACCCTTGCCTTCCGCTACCGTGGTGTCATCCACCGTCACCCCTGACGGGAAGTTCGGCCGCCTGGTGGGTGACGGGAAGACCTGGGGTCGGCTGGGAGGAAAACCAGGAGTGGGGCCGTTCGGGTGAGCGGGTTGGGCGAAGCAGTTTGACTGCCCCGGGGTCGTCGTCGCCAGGCATCCTTCCTCCGGCGCCGACGAACCGGGTGTCATCTACCCGAATTGAAACGATTAAAGCTTGCGCCTTGTGGAGCCGTCCCTGGTTGAGGCTCGCGTGGCGGTCGCGCGAAAGGAGAGTCAGCTCGGCCCCTGCTGCGCCCCTTCACGCCGCTTTCCCGCCATGATCAGGGCGTTGGAAAACGCGTGTCCGTACACCTCCACGCGTTCCTTGCACACCTCTGCCCTGCGCGCCAGGTACCGGTAGGCAACGATCGTGGGGTTGTTCAGCAACCCCCGGCACCCGTACACCAAGGGGCTCCTCGCGTGCCGGCCGC
>JAPOZF010000532.1 GCA_026706165.1 Gemmatimonadota bacterium | reverse complement strand
CTGGGGAAGTTTGGGGGGGTGGCGAGAGGCATCTTCATGTCAATTTTAGCAAGATCGTCCAAATGCGACAAGCAGCGGATTTTCTCGTCCTAAATCCCTGTGACCGCGGCCTTTGGCATCCATCCTCCGCTGCCGTTGGACAGCCGCACCAGATACCACTCGTTCTCATCGCGGTCGATGCGCACCTTGGTACCCTCGTGAAGGACGAACACCGAGGTCTGATCCCGGCCCGGTCCGCTGCGGGCGGTCGCCTCCTGCACCGTGACGATGGCGTGTTTTTCCGATTCGTGGGTGTGGATGCGCGAGGAGAGAAACAAGGCGGAAATCGCCCAGGAACAGACGCAGGCGGCCAGCAGCGGCATTGGAACCCGTGAGGAACGGGGCCGCAGCCAGGGCAGACAGGCAAGCACCAGAACGGAGAGCAGGGTAACGGCGAAGGCGACGGCGAGTTCGTCGAGGGTGGGAAAGGCGTAAACAGCGGCCGCGAAGCGGGCAAGCGGATTCTCCTCGGCGGGGGGCTCCCGGTCCCTCTTCACCTGCCTGGCGAAGCGCAAGTTCGCCAGGATGTCCCGGTCTCTCGGCTGGAGCCGCAGGGCGCGCTCGTACCACACGATCGCTTCGCCGAGACGGGAGGATTTGAAGCAGGCGTTGCCGAGGTTGTAGAACAGGCGGGAATCGCGAATTCCCTGTGCGGCGATCCTCAGGTAGGTGTCGCGGGCAGACTCGTACTCCCCGGCCCGGTACTGGTCGTTGCCCTCGGCAAACAGGCCTGCGGCGGCGGATTGCCCTGACGCGGGGGCAGCCCCCACGGCGCAGGAGACCGCGGCCGCGGCCGCGAGCAGGAACCGGATCTTCATCCTCTCATCACTTTCTGCAGCCGTTCCATCAGCTCCTCGGCGCGATCCTGGGTGCGCTTCATTTCCCCTGTCGAAGACGCGCCGGGGGCGTAGCGGGCGAACTCACACTTCTGCAGCAAGTTGCCGAGATCCTCCACGGTCTGCTGCGGGACCCCCCGGCGCCGCAGTTCGGCGGCGCACTCTTCCTTGTCCAGACCCGCTGCGGAGCGGTTGAGGTGGTCGGCGGCGAACTCCAGCACCGCCCGGTGGATCTCCGCGTGGAAGTCCGGGGCCGGGGCGCCGGCGGCCAGCATCCGCCGCGCCGTTTTCAACCTGCGTCCCGCCGCTCCTCTGGCGCGCCTGCGGCGCGCGTAGGCGACATCCCCCTCGAGCCGGCGGCGGTGGCGCTGCCAGAAGTAGAGACCGGCGTACGTGAGAGGCATCAGCGACTGCAAAAGCCAGAACCCCGCGCTGCGGTACAGGTACCCCGCGTCCCCCAACTCCCCCACTTCCGGTTTTATGTGCCGAATGTCGGCTCCGACGACCTCGATCTCCTTCCGGCTCAGCAGGTAGCGGGAATCCTCCCCGCTCTCCTGAGGGTCCCCGCCGACGGCGAGCTCGCGAGGGTCGGTCTGCAGGGTCCGGTAGGCCCGCACCTCGGGATCGAAGAAGGAGAACCGCGCCGGCGGAACGGTGAGCGCACCCGGCGCTTCGGGAATCAGGATGTACTCGAAGGTCTTGGTGCCTCCGTAACCGCTGCCGGTATCCCCCGCTTCCTCCGTTACCTTCGGGTCGTACTGCTTGAATCCTTCCAGGTCGCCCAGCCGGGGCTCCCCGACCGCGGCGATGTTCCCCTGCCCCTGAATCGAGACGGTGAAGGTGACCGGATCCCCGGCCCGCGGCGCCGGCGGCTGCAGGGTCGACATCATCCGGTAGGTTCCCACAGCCCCTTCGAAATCCCGGGGCCTGCCCTTGTCGGGCAGGGGCAAAACCTCAACGGCGGCTTCGGGGCTGCGCACCAAGAGCGTCCGGCCGCGGCCGAAGAACGGATCGTCGAACAGCGAGAAAGCATCGAACAGGCTGTTCCTCCTCCTCCCCTCCGCAACGCTGCACCGGATCACCAGCGGCTCGATCACGTGCTCCCCGGAGCTGGCGGGAAACAGGGCGACCTTGCGCAGGAGCACGACATTGAAGGCGACTCCGCCGATAACCTGCCGTTGCGGTTCGAGGCGCTGAGCGACGAAAAGGTCCTTGGTCCAGAACCCCGAGAACGCGGGGACCTCCTCGAAACCGACATCGCGGAGCTGGTAGCGGTAGCACAGGTCGTAGGAGAGCAGCACCTGCTGGCCTGCGTACACCTTCTCGCGATCCTGCTTCACCCGAACGAAAAGGTTATCCTCCAGGGCCTGGGGTTCCTCTTTTGTCCCTCCCTTGGATACGACCACCTCGACAGCCTTCGTCGAGTACTTCCTGCCGCCCAGCTCAAGGGTGGCCGGCCCGATGAGGAAGGTCCCCTGGCGCCGGGGATACAGGGTGTAGGTCAGTTCGCGGGCGTGGGTCACGCGGCCGTTGACGATCTCGGTGCGCACTCGGACGGAGGGTCCGTACACGTCGAATTCTTCGACCTTCAGCTCCGGGGTGGGAATCTGCGGGAAGTTCTGCGAGGAGGAGATCGACAACGTCAGCTCGACCGGTCTGGAGCGGGTCGTCCTGGTGCGGTCGACGGAGGCCGTGAAATCGACTTCAGCCGCTGCAAACGAGGCCGCGGCCGCCACTCCGGCCGACGCGGCAATCAGCCGCAAAATGCTCACAACGGCCCTACCAATCCTTGACCTGCGTCCTGGCTTCCACCCGGAAGCGGCGGCGCTGGGCTTCCTGCTCGCTGTCGGCGAATGCGTCGAGCAGCTGTTCCGCTTCGTCCGCCTGCATCCGCCCCGGAAGCTGCTGTTCCCCTTGCGGTTGCGCCGCTTCTTCTTGCGGCGCCTGCGGGGGTTGGGGGGATTCTCCCTCCTGCCCTGCCGGCTGCTCGCGTTCTTCCGCAGGCTCGTCCTGCCCGGACTCCTGCTGCCGTTCCGGCTCGCCCTCTTCCCCCGGACCCGCCCCTTCGGGTTCCTCCCGTTGGTCGCCGGGCTGCTGTTGCTGCTGCTTCTGTTGCTGTTCCTGTGGTTGTTCCCGCTGCATGCGCAGGGCGAGCTCGAGGTTCGCCTTCCCCGCGTCGCCATCGAATCCCCGCGTGATCGCTTCCTTGTAGGCCTCGACCGCCTGGGGATACGCCTGCTTCAGGAACAGTGTGTTGCCGAGGTTGTAGAAACTCCGGGCCGCCAGGGCCGGGGAGGCGGACGCCTCCTCGAAGGCGTGGCCCGCGGCCTCGAAGTCGCCCTGCTTGTAGAGGGCGTCTCCCACGTTGAACAGCAGCTCGGGGGAGTCCGGGTCCTCTATCTGCGCCTGCCGGTACTGATCGACCGCCTCGGCGAAGCGGCCCCCGTTGTAATGCTCGAGCGCCTCGGCGCTGCGCGCCGCGGCCTCGTCTCCCACGGTCGCGGCGACGGCGGGGCGCAGGCCGACCGCGGCCAGCCCCAGTGCGAGGACCGCCAACCCGCAGCCTCCCGGCGTCCTGCGACTCCCCCGGAGATCTGGAGATCTCATTCGAAACGACCCCTCCATTCCCGCCGCTGCCGCCGCCGGTCGCCAAGCAGGGACTCGAGGGCAAAGCAGGCGAGGGCGAGAGCAAGCGGGATCTGGTAGCGCTCCTCATACCGCCTGAACCTCTGCGACTCGAACTCCTTCTGATCCATGTTGGCGATCTCGTCGTATATCTCCTCGATCTCGGACCCGCGCAAGCTGCTGCGGTAGTACGCCCCCTCGCTGAGGGCGGCCACTTCCCGCAGCACCCCCTCGTCGAGCCGGGTCTTCACCGGATTCCCGGCGCGGTCGCGGTGGAAGTCGACGCCTCCCCCCTCCTGCCGGACCGGAATTAGCTCGCCGTCGGAGGTGCCCATGCCGATGGCGAAAATGCGCACACCCTCTGCCGCGGCCCGGTCCGCGGCCGCCACCGGGTCGGCGGCGTGATCCTCGCCGTCTGTGAACAGCACGATCGCCTTGTGCTGGCGGTCCCCTTCGTCGAAGCAGCTGCGCGCCAGTTCGATCGCCTCCCCTACCGCCGTACCCTGGACCGGAATGCTGCCGGCGTCGACGACGGACAGAAGCAGCCGCAGGGCCCCGTAGTCGAGGGTCAGCGGACACTGGACGAAGGCCTTGCCGGCGAACACCACGAGACCGACTCGGTCTCCCTCGAGCCGGTCGAGCAGCTCCCCGACCTG
>JAPOZF010000366.1 GCA_026706165.1 Gemmatimonadota bacterium | reverse complement strand
GTGGCCCTGCGCGTTGATGCTCTTCGCGTTGTCCAGCTGATTGTCGCTGAAGAGCTGCACATCGTTGGGATGGATTGCCACTTCTCCCCTTGTGAATTCCATGAATCGCCTGCGGACACGGATCTCGTCACCATGAAGGGCACCCGAATAGCGCTCGACCGCCTCGCAGAGAGCGCTGACCTCGGACTGCTCTCGTGTGCTGCCCTTGCCGGCGCTCTTGCTGCGCAGGCTGCGCCTGAGCGAACTCAAGGTCCGGCTGCCCACGCCGAGATTGCTTCCGGCCCAATAGACATGCAGCCAGGCATCGGCCTCATCGGTCGTGCGCGAAAGCCAGGTCACCACACCACTGATCGGACTCACCAGGTGGCGGTATTTCGCCAGGGTGACTTCCGGCGCCACGGTGCGTGCGCCGCCGCTGTTGAAGTGGGCTGTGGGACTTGCCTTCAGGCGCACCGCAACCGGCGGTCGAGACGGCCGATGCAACGCTTCATCGCCACAGACCAGGCACTGCGGCCGGCGCACCACCCTGTGCTGAGAACTCGCGAACGTACCGGCATGCATCGTGATCGCCTGTTCGTGAATCGGGGCTGCCTCATCCAGCACCAGCCATTTGACGGCCTCCGCCGCAATCAGCCCGTAAAGGGCTTCGAGTACTGTCGGGTCCGCCGCAAACGGCTTGAAGGCAGCGGCCTCGCCGGCAAGGTTGCGCAGGAAATTGTGGACTTCCTGATGGCTGCGCAGGCGGTAGCTGAGGCAGGCCCAACACGGTCCTGCTTCATCCGAGCGAAAGACGGGACCGAACAGCGGCTCAATGCCGCGCGGTCGAACCAGCATCCACGGTGCACCCAGTTCAAGCTGACGCCGATTGACCTCTGCGAGACCCTCGTCGAGATAATCGTCGCAGACGATGACAGTGAGCTTCGGGTCGTCAGCTCCCAGCCTGGCACCGCATTGCTCGAGATACCGGACCAACCGCCCCCCGTCACCGACCACCGCGACGCGCGATTGCGTCAGTCGCTGTTCGACCCAGCGCGGCGAAGCACCCAGCGTTGACCAGTACGCCGCCCGGCATGGGTCGATGCGATGATCGGCAGAGACGACATAGCCCTTGGCAGAAAGCGAGACCATGGCCGCAAGCACGTCGGCGGCCGCGTGCGCGCCATCAAGCGCCGCGACAATCTCGTCGTGCCGGCGCCGGCCGTCGAGCCGCGGCAGCAGATCACAATACAGCTTGCCGTGCAGCAGGGTATTGAACGACTCGGAAACCAGCAGCGTCTGCCCATCGCCGATGTCGCGGAACTGCAGGTGCGGGGCCAGCCCGGGAAGCTCGACGAGGCCCTGGTCCGCAGGCGTCGTCCTGATCAATATCCCGCGCCGGGGATTGGTGTTCGTCTGGGTCTGCACCTGGGATTTCCGTGCCGGATCAGCCGGCATGTTCGAGGGTGCGAAACGGGCGCACCGGTCTCGGCACCAACGCCGGATGCGGGCTCGACGACCGCCGAACCCAACGCATTGAAGTCCTCGGCCCGCAAGCGTTCGCCGCCGGGGATTTGACCTTCCGCGCCCCGGCGAACGCACGACCGCACACCCCCGGCAGCTGCGCGGTGTGCTCCTGCGTCAGCCGCCCTGACCGCCGCCCGCGGTTCGCCGCCTCAAGATTCATCCGCGGAATCTCCTGTACCGCCGCTGCCCTGCTCATCCGCACCGCCTCGTTGCCCATCGAAGCGGGCAGATCAAGGGCTTCCGACATCCCTCAGGCCCTCAGGACTTCGACGAGACGCTCCAGGGCCTCGATGCAAAACGCGGAGGTCACGGCTTCAGAGCCATGCCCTATCTGGCCTATGGCGCCCCACTTCAGCGACTGGTCGCCAAACGCCAGCAGCTCCGGCCAGCTGCCGTCTTCGCGTTGCGAACCGATGAACCTCTCCACTTCGCGTTTTGCGTCGATGCGTTGAAGGCTCCCAACATTGTAGAGCGCCGACACTGCCTGAGCGGTCTGAAGGATGCTGCCGAATGCTCCGTTCCCGTCGCGCAGGCCCAGGACACGATCTGCGAGTATCGGGCGCAGTCGATCGAGGGCGGGCCGCGCGCGAATCATGGCACGGGTGACTGCATAGTAGATCGTGACCTTGTCCGGATACCATTTGGACGAGCCCTCGAGCCTGTCGTCTGCGATCATCGACTCCAGCCATCGTTGGGCATCCTTGGTTTCGGGGTGATCGCCGAGGTAAGCGATGACGTTCGCATTGACGACGGGATCGGCCTCGATACGGAAGCTCGACACAACGCTGGGTTCATCGTCCGCCAGCACCCAGGTCCTGAAACAACCTTCATCGTCGCGATTCGCCAATATCCGCGGAACGTTCCTTCCCAGCAGGATCCACGGGTGAGCCCCGACGACAAGTGAGCAGAGTGTCGTACTGTCGAGATCCTGGGGCAGATGGCGGTAGTAGCGCCAGAATCCCGGATACTCCATGGTGTTGACAAGATACGCCTTGGTAGCCGTGCACATGGCCTTGGCCCGCGCTTCACCGCAGCTTGCCAGGGCGAGTACGCAGAGCGCCGACACAAAGGGAGGTCGTTCGAAATGCCGCGGTATGTCCGGGTCGGCGACATTGAACCGGATGCAGTGCCAGGCCCCGTTCTCGTCGATAGTGGATTGCAGGAAGACGAGACCGCGGCGGATGCACTGTCTGGCCGCTTTCGTCAGCGCCTCGGGCGTGAGGGAACTGGCCGCGGCAGCCGCCGGTTGCGGGGCGGACGGACGGATCGGGGGGGCGGGATCGTACATCGTCTTCTTGAGAAACTCGAGTGAGGCTGCGCCGGTGCGCGCCGCCTCGCGTTCTTCCTCACTGAACTTGCTTCTCGGCGGAAGCACCAGGTGTGTCGCGGCATCGGTTTCTTCGTGCACATGAATCTCATGGCCCTCGGCCAGCCTCAGGGCCAATTCCTGCTCTATCGCAGCTTTCGGGTCCGCGAGCAGGCGCGCGCGAAACTCGCGATCCTTCTCGGCTCTGGAGAACAGGCGTTGTGTCGCGTTGATGGGTTTCTTCATGGGTGCCCTGTATTGTTGCAGCTTGGCGGCCGGGCGGAAAATGAGCGCCGCAAGCAGTACCTGACCTCACACCCGGTTGAATCAGCGTTCCCAGGCGGGTGGGCAGGGCGCCCGGCAGGCTACCACTGCTGAGCGCCAGTACGAGTGTCGCGTTGCGCGATCAACCGATCCGGCTCAGGCGATCTGCCTTCTGACCAGTTCCTTGAATACCCCGTCAACCTCCATGAGTGCCCTGAAGGAGCCGCTTTGCACGACCCTTCCGGCCTGCATCACGTAGATGCGGTCGGCCTGCTCCAGCGTGGACAGCCGGTGGGCGATAACGATCCGGGTCGAGGTCAGGACGGCGAGGTTCTGCATGACCTCGGCCTGGCTTTCGTTGTCGAGCCAGTTGGTTGCCTCGTCAAGCAGCATGATTCGCGGGCTGCCCGTCAGCGAGCGGGCAATGGTGATGCGCTGACTCTCGCCGCCTGACAGGACAGACCCGCTGGCACCGACCATCGTCATCAATCCCATGGGCATGGCCTTGATTTCACGTTCGATGCCGGCGGTTCGGGCCGTTTGCCATACCTCCTCGGTGGTCGTTCCCTCGTGGTGCGCGACGATATTGTCCCAGAGATCCTGGGGATGGAGTCGTACCGACTGCGGCACGGCACCGATCTTGCGGCGCACCTGTTTCAGGTTCAGGTGTTTCAGATCACGTCCGTCGTAATACACCGCGCCGGCGGATGGCCGGTCGACGCCAAGCGCGAGCCGGAACAGCGTGCTCTTGCCGGCACCGGATTCGCCGGCTATCGCGACGAATTCGCCAGGACGGGCGCGAATCGTGACATCGTCGAGAATCAGCGGGCCGTCGGGATCGTAGCGGAACGAAACGTGGTCGAACAGAATCTCGCCGCCCAGACGTTCAACCGGCTCTCCTTCGACCTCGGTTTCTGGCACGGCGGCGAGTAGCGGGCGCATCTGATCGAGCGCCGGCAGCATCGCGGCAATGGTGCCAAAGGACTCGCCGAGCCGGGCGATGGCGGACTGAAAGGCGATGAACACTGTGTAGACGACGAGAAAATCGCCGACCGGGACGTTCCGGTCGCCCACCGTTACCACCGCG
>JAPOZF010000376.1 GCA_026706165.1 Gemmatimonadota bacterium | reverse complement strand
CCTCCAGGTGCGCAACCCCGTCACCGTGGAGGGGCTGCTGCAGCTGACCATGGGCGGGCCCCTCTACCTCTACAACGGCGGCCTGCAGGTGGCGCGGCTGCGCTACTTCGACAGCCACCGCCGCCGTCCCGGGCTGCCGCGCGACGTCGCCGCCCTGGTTGAGGTCCTCGAGGAGGACCGCGCCGTCGTGCAGTTGGTGAACCTCAGCGCCACCGAGCCGCGGGAGATGACGGTGCAGGCCGGCGTCTTCGGCGAGCACCGCTTCACCAGCGCCTCCTGGCAGCAGCGCCGTCTGCTGAGCGCCGAAGAGGCCGCCGCGGGCCAGGCGCACGAGGCCCAGTTCCGGGAGGTGGTGCAGGGCCAACTGGAGGAACGGAGGGTGGAGGTGAACGACCGCCGGTTCACCGTCGGGCTGGCGCCGGGGGCGGGGATCCGGCTCGACCTGGGGATGGAGCGGTTCGCCAGCGAGCCGTCGTACGGTCAGCCGTGGTAACAAGGGGTTCGTCGCCTGCGACCGCGGAAACACCCCCTCCGAAAACGCGAAGGAAGAAGCATGCGCAACCACCCGTTGGACGGAATCGAACGCGAGAACATTGTCATCACCGATATCGACGTCATCCCCTTGTCCTACGTCGATCCGGCAGGCGACCTGTGGCGCGCCGGCAATTACCAGGTTTGGAAGACGGACGGCGCCATCACCCGGATCTTCACCGACCAGGGGATCGTCGGCATCGGCGAAGGCTCCCCCTACGAGGGGCCGGAATACATCAGGGAGTACACCGAGCGGACGATAAAGCCGCTGCTGCTCGGCAAGAACCCGTTCGACGTCGAGTTCCTCTGCAACCGCGGCAATACCGACCGCCACAGCCGCGCCCCCTGGGCCGGGGTCGACTGCGCCTGCTGGGACATCATCGGCAAGGCCAGGGGGGTTCCGGTCAGGACGCTGCTGGCCACCGGGGACACCGGCGCCGTCGACGAGATCAGGATCTACGCCAGCGGCGGCGTCGAGCACGTCTGGCACGACGGCGGCGAGCAGTCCCTGATCGAGGAGGCGCTGCGCTGCAAGGAGCAGGGGTACGACGCCTTCAAGTTCCGCACCGGCACCGACTGGGAACGGAGCGGCATGACGTTCGACGCCTACGTCCCTGTCCTGCGCCGCCTGCGCGAAGCCGTGGGGCCGGACTTCCGCCTCATGCACGAGGGGATCGGCACCCTCCTCGGGTCGCTCGAAGCGGTGATCACGGAGTTCGCCCCGGTCCTGGAGGAGCTGGGGTTCTACTGGTTCGAGGAGGCGTTCGGCGGCACGAACAGCGAGCACATCGACCTGTTCGTCGAGCTCAACGAGGCGATGCCGACGGTGATGGTCTCGGGAGGGGAGCGCTTCCTGGAGCGCTTCGAGTCGCAGGTCTGGCTCGACCGCGGGGCCTTGGACATCATCCAGACCGACTGCAACGTCACCGGCCTCACCGAGAACTGGTACATCGCCCGCATGGCGCACCTGCGCGGCAAGCTCGCCATCCCCCACAACTGGCACGGAGGCGGCACCACCATGGCCAACGCCCAGTACGTCGCCGCCATTCCAAACCGCGGCTACTGCGAGCTGAACCAGACCCGCAACCCCCTGAAGGAGGAGATCTTCAAGGAGCCCCTGACCGTGGAGAACGGGGTGATGAAGCTGCCGGACAGGCCGGGTTTCGGGGTCGAGCTGATCGACGACGTCGAGAAGAGATTCCCCTACGTCCCGGGGTCGTACAGCAAGCCGAACGAGCGCCTCCCGGGGTAGGACAACGGGAGCTGCCGGCGCAGCCGGCCCCGCATCAGACGCGGCCGCCGCAGGCGACGATCGTCTGTCCGGTGATGAAGCTCGAATCCTCCGAGAGCAGGAATTTGACCGCGGCGGCCATCTCTTCGGGTGAGGCCATGCGCCCGAGGGGGGTCGCGGCGATCAGCTGCTCGACCATGTCGGGGTTGGCCGACCGGCCCATCTCGGTGTCGGTCAGTCCGGGGGCGAGGCAGTTGACGCGGATGTTGTGCGGGGCGAGCGCTTCCGAGCAGTGGCGGGTGAAGGCGACCACGTCCGCCTTTGTGGTCGCGTACGGGATCATGTTCTTCTTCAGAATCATGGCCGCCAGCGACGAGATGTTGACGATGCGGCCGTAGCCCCGGGCGATCATCCCGTCCTTGACCGCCCAGGTGGTCAGGAACGGGCCGTCGACGTTGACCTCGAACATCCTCTTCCAGTCCGGAAAGCCGACCTCCCCGTGCGGCGCGTTGTCCGCCATGCCGGCGTTGTTGACCAGCAGGTCGACCGGCCCCAGTCCGGACTCTGCGGCCGCGGCCATGCGCGCTACCTCCTCTTCCCTGGACACGTCGGCCTGAACGGTCAGGCCCCTGGCGCCTGCGGCCTCGACCTGTCCCAGGGTTTCGCGCGCCGCCTCCTCGTTCTGCGCGTAGTTGACGGCGACCGCGGCCCCCTGCTCGGCGAGCATGACGCAGATGGCCCTCCCGATGCCGCGCGAGCCGCCGGTCACCAGGGCGATGCGCCCGGCGAACAATGAGTTTCTCTCCTCAGCCATATGCACCCTTTGCGTGCCGTCCGAGCAAGCGCTGAAGCCGGGGCGAGGCCCCGTCCCAGACGTGCCCGGGCATGCGGTAGTCGATGAAGGGGTAGAACTTCTGCGAGACGAACCGCCTGCTGTAGGTCACCCCGGCCATCAGGCGGGTGCGGTCGGAGGTGTTGGGGGCGCCCCGGTGCCAGGCTTGGTTGTTGAACAGGTACGCATGCGTCCGCCGCGCGAGAAAGGAGTGCGGACCCCTGCCGTCGAAGCAGGGCTGGTCCTGCACCTCGGGCCGCCTCCCGGCGTAGTGGCTTCCGGGGACGATCTGCGTGGGGCCGTAGCGCAGTTCCTCGACGTCGGTCAGCGGCGTGAAGACGTGCACGACGAAGCAGGGGAGCGGCACGCTCGGGGAGTGGCGGAGGATGTCCGCCGGCAGCGGGAAGTGGACGAGGTCGTCGATGTGCCAGCCTCCCGGGCCGTCGGTCACGGCGCCGGGGTCGGGTGGGGTGTACAGGGCGTTCTGGGACATGCAGTGGCAGTCCTCCCCGAGGATCGCCTCGGCGAGGCTGGCGAACGGCTCTTGACGATGAAGTCGCGGAACGCCGTCGAGTACTCGAACATGCGCATGAGGCTCCTGCCGCGAATCTGGTCCCGCTCCGGCTCGTGCATGGCCGGGTCCTCCCACTTGCGCTGCATGTCCTCGCGCAGCGCCTCGACCTCTTCGGGCTCGAGCACTTGGCCGAGGTCGCAGTACCCCTCGCGCCGAAACTGGGAGATCAGGCGTTCCGTCTCTTCCGCGGTGAACGGCTCACCGGGGAGGATGGCGCTTTCAGGCACGGGATCAGTCGAGGCTGTAGAAGCCGTAGCGCAGCGACCAGCGATCCGCCTGCCCGGGGGGGATCTTCAGGTCGATGAACGGCTCCGGGCACAGGGTGGTGGACGGGGACCAGAACTGCAGCTTCGACATCGGCCGGTCGCCGTCCATGCGCACGCCCGCCCCGGTCCTGCGGTTCTCGATGGCGAAACGGTGATCCTCCGCGCGGTCCGAAAAACCGCCCAGCAGCGTCAGGATGAAGGCGCCGTCCGGGATCTCGCGGAGATAGGTCAGTTCCTTCCCCTTCACCTCGGCGAACCCCTTCAGATCCTTGTCCGCCCGGGGCTCGAAAGGAAAGCGCACGACAAAATCGGGACCGGTCGGCTGACCGTCGATGACGAAGAAGTTGTGATTGTACACGTCCGTTTCGATGGCGAGGCGGCCGGTGTTCTTGAGGACGTGGTCGATCACCAGCTCGGCGCTTCCCGGGGTGAGGGTCAGCCGCTTCGAGTATGAATACCCGTACCCCGAGCTGTCGTCCCCGACGGCTTGGCCGAACTCGATCCAGTTGCCCCCCTGTGCCACGGTCCAGCCGCCGTCGTCGACGACGGCGTAGGTGTGGTTCCAGCGGAAATCCTCCTCGTCCGGCTGCCGGCAGACCCCGACGCCGACGCGCACGAAGGTGGCTCCCGGCTCGCCCGGACGGTACCCGAGGGCTCCGAAGGAGTCGACCGGGCCGGTGATGCGGTCGTGGAGATAGGGGTCGTCCGACTCCTGCCACTCCCCGAAGTACTCGTGGCCGTC
>JAPOZF010000233.1 GCA_026706165.1 Gemmatimonadota bacterium | reverse complement strand
CCCTTCCAACCCGCCCCCGGTCCGTGCCTGAAGAAGCGAGGGGAGCCCGACAGGCAGGATGGAGCTGCTGCCGAATACCGGATATCGAGGCTGCAGGAACGTATATTCAGGCGGTCGCCGGAGTAATCCTCCGGCACTCCCGGTGCGCCTATGGCCAACCCTCCGGCGGCTTGCAATCGAGGGGGTAATCTCCCGTCACGTCCGGCGCACGGGCAATTCCTTCACCACCTTCCGGCCTTCGCCAATGACTCGGTACGGACTCATTCTCGGGGCCGCCCTCCTCGCCTCGAGCTGCGGCAACGGACCTCAGGATGCGGATGACGCCGCCCCCGAGGCGGCAAAGGTCCCCGCCATGACCCCCTCGGAAGAGGCCGCGGCCAGGGCGAACTACGCCAACCTGTGCGCCCACTGTCACGGCGAGAACCTGGAGGGGGGCCGCAGCAAGAGCCTCGTCGACGGGATCTGGATGTACGGAGAGGATGATGAGCGGATCCGCGCCAACATCGCCGCCGGCATCCCGAGGGCAGGCATGCCAGGCTTCGGCACCCTCATCGACGAAACGGAGCTCGACGGGATGGTGGCTCTCATCAGGAAGGCGGAGGCGGAAAGCCGGCAGGACCAGGGAAACTAAGGGGGCGACGGGCATTCCCGGAGGTTGCCCGAGGAATGGAGCTGCACAGGATGTTGCTGGGCAATTAGAATTGCGCCGAGGTTCCGCCCGTTGTCAGGTTCGCTTGCCGGTGGGGGACCGCCCTCGTGACTTGGCCGCCGGGTTTCATCCCCCGGCGGTTTTTTTCGCCTTGACGCTATCCATTGATGGTCCTGCGCCGTCTTGCATTGGAAGGGTCGCGATGGTGCCCCATGCAACTTTCCCCGGTCATTCCAAGAGCCGAAGGAATACCAGATGGCGAGCTTCGATACCATCTCCAAGTACCTGGTCCAAACCTATCCCGTCGATTTCGCCCGCCTCATCGGGGGAAAGGACGATGTCGAAGTCCTCGAGCTTCTCGACAACGAGCAGCCCACCCCGCAAACCTTTCGCACCGACAGCCTGATCCGCGTGCGCCTGGGCGGCGAGGAGGTGTTGATCCATACCGAGTTCCAGACCACCGACAGCACCCGGGTGCCCATGCCTCGACGCATGGCCGGCTACATCGGTAGCATCATTGAACGCCATGACCTTCCGGTCTGTTCCAGCGTACTCTACCTGCGGCCGGAGGCAGGGAGGCGCGATCCGGGGCACTTTCTGCAGGAACGACGGGGCCATCGCATTCTGGTCGAGTACCGTGTGATCCGGCTGATCGAGCAGGAAGGCCAGGGGATTCTCGAGGCGGGGACTCCGGGGCTGCTTCCGTTCGCGCCGCTGATGAAGCCGCCGGCCAGGCTGCCGCCCGAAGCGTGGCTGCGCCAGTGCATGCAGGCCGCCCGCGAACTGCCGATGGACCGCTCGGGCCGGGCGGACCTGCTCTCCGGCCTGTCGATTCTCAGTGGTCTGGTTTACAAGTCAAAAACCATTTCTGACATTCTCTCCAAGGAGGGCGTTATGGACAACATCATGCGGGAAATCATCCTTTGCTCAACTCCTCACCCGGCAGGCCAGGGAGGAAGGCCTCCGGGAAAGCATCCGCGACGTTCTGGAGATTCGCTTTGCCGTAGATGCCGCCCACCCCTTGGCCTCCCGCCTGGAGGCCATCGATGACTTGCACCGCCTCAAGCATTTGCACCGGACGGCGATCCAGGTGGAGAGCCTGGAGGATTTCCGGCGCTTGGCAGAAACCGGGGAATAGGATCCTCCTTCTCGGGCCTGCCAGTTCGCCCAGGGTCGGAAGGGGCTGCTGAAATAGAAGTGCGCGGGCGGAACGCCCGCTGTCAGGCGCTTGTCGGCGGGGGGAACCGCCGTTGTGAACAAGGCCGCCGGGGTTCATCGCCCGGCGGTTTTTTTGTTCGGCAGCAACCGGGCAAGGCAATACCGGCAGCTCATCAACCCTTCCTTTTCGGCAGCGCCCCCCCCGGGCCTCTCAAGCCGGCTTCCCTCACACCGCGTCCTGCCTGGACCAGAAGAGCGGCAGCGGGCACCAGGACTCCAAGGCGGCCGCCTCTTTCGGCAACCGAAGCGACTGCGACGGCGCCACCGGCCCGAACAGCAGCCGGTGTGCGAGATGGTGGCCGCAGGAGACCGCCGGCCTCTCCTCCACCCGTTCGCACGAGACCTCCCCGCCGTCCACCGAGACCGCCACCGTCCCGCAGCCCTCTATGCCGAGGGCCACCCGCCCGTCCGCCAGCGGGGCCCCGGAAGGGTCTGCCGCCCTGGCCGCGAGCAGCGCGGAGATCACCCGGGGCCAGTCGAACACCTGCCAGTTCCCCGAGCTGCACAGCTTCGTCACCTCACAGACCTCTCCCAGCCGGTGGAGGAAGCGGTCCGCCAACGGCCCCGCGGTAAGGGTGACGCTCTCCTGGTCCCCCTGCTCGACCCGGGCGCGGGCGATCTCGAACGCCGTGTCCCCGTCCCGGCCCACCACCTCCGGCAGCTCTTTCCCGTCCAGGCTCACGGCGACGTACCCGGTCAGCTCGCCCTCTTGGAGGGCTGCGTACGGGACCGCGCGCCAGCTGCGCAGCACTCTGTGGAAGTCCCCGGCAGGACGCTCCGCCCGCACCGGCTGCGCGTCGTGGAGGGCCCGAGCCGCCTCCAGGCGGCTGGCCGGCCCGTCATCCAGCGGCTCGAACCGGATGTTCGAGGGCGCGCTGAAACAGTGCCGGAGGTTCCTCTTGCCCAGCTGCAGCTCGACCCCGACGCCGCACACTTCGTAGCCGAAGTACCCGTAGCGCTGGCGCTGGCCGCCGAGAACGGAGAGCGGGTATCCCTTCTCCTTCATGAGGCGTACGCAGTGGGTCATCAGGCGCTGCATCATCCCCCGGCCGCGGCAGTCGGGATGGGTCGAGACCCCGCCGATGCCGGCGACCGGCAGGGTCGCGGCCCCGACTTTCCAGGCGAGCGGATGGACACCGACGACGGCCTTGATGCGGCCGCCGCGGCGAATCGCCCACAGACAGGACATCAGGCCGTCCTCGGGGCGGTAGAGCTTGGGAAGGATGCTGGCGAAATCGGCCGGCGGCGCCTTGTCGAAGGCGAGGTTCATCACCGCCATGGCCTCGTCGAAATCGGCTGCCGAAAGCGGTGCGATGCTGTCGCTCATGGTCCGGCCATTTCAGCGCGGCGCTGCCAGCGCCGGGTTGCGGCTGCTTACTGGTGAGAGGAACCCGGGCCTGGAACCTGGAGTAAATGATTACTCCGCGGCACTGACCTGTCCTCGTGCTGCGGGTGTCCTGTCCAGGAAAACGATGCCAGGAACCCGTCCGCCGAGGCGCCAAAAGGGCCCGGACGAGCCGCGGGAGGCTCAGAGGCCGGCGACCTTCACCCCTGTGCCGGCGAGCTGCTCCTCGACGTGGGCGACGCAGTCCTCAATCGATTTGAAGGGGTGGCCGGGGTACGCCTCGAGGCTGAACTCGAGGTCGTTGGGCCCGAAGGCGACCATGTCGATGCCGGGCTTGGCGAGGTGCCGGGCGTTGGTCACCGCGTTCACCGACTCGAGCTGAACGATGAGTATGCCGGTCTCGTTCCACCACCTCGCGTACTCCAGGCGCTCGCGGCCGTCGAACTTGTAGCCGTGGGCCGGACCCCAGCTGCGTTTGCCGAGCGGCGGGTAGTAGAAGGCGTCTACAGCCTCGTCGATGGTCTCCTCGGTCTCGACCTGGGGCACCATGATCGCCATCGGTCCCAGATCGAGGTAGTTGCCGATGAGGTAGGCCTGGCGGGTGTGCTTGATGCGCAGCTGCACGGGGATGTCGAGCTCCCGCGCCGCGGCGCAGAAGGAAACCAGGCTCTCTTCGTCGTACGGGGCGTGCTGCGCGTCGGTCGAAAACAGCTCGACTTCTCCCCCGGCGACGAGCTCCCCGAGCTGTTGCCGGGTGGAGGTGAGCGGAGCCCGGGCGGTGGCGATGTCGCCGCCCCGGTGAAGTCGCTGTTTCAGGGATTCTTCCGGCATGGCCTTCTCCTTCTCAGTGAGAGGAAGCGGGCAGGGGCTGCGAACCTGGTGCCCTGTCCCATCGATATCCTGCCGTTCGGCGCCGATTCACTCCGGCTCGCGGCGTTGCTTTGGCTCGCCTCAGCGGGCGACGCCGAAAT
>JAPOZF010000595.1 GCA_026706165.1 Gemmatimonadota bacterium | reverse complement strand
AACTCGGTGCGAAACATTCCGACCCCGGCCGCCCCGTTGTCGAGGGCGACGTCGACTTCCTGCCGCAGGTCGACGTTGGCCATCAGGGCGATCTCCGTCCCGTCCCGTGTCATCGCGGGAAGATCGCGGCGCGCGCGAAGATTGCGCTCCCGCCGGTGCTGCCTGCGCAGCTCGGACTGGAAATAGCGCAGCCTCTCCCCCTTCGGGAAGATGTGCACGCTGCCTTCGTCGCCGTCGACGACGAGGGGATCCCCTGAGCGAATGGAACGGGAGGCGACCCCGGTACCGACCACCGAAGGCAGGCCGAGGGAGCGCGCGATGATTACGGCGTGGTACGTCGCTCCCCCCTGGTCGAGCACGAGCCCCTTGACCAGCTTGCGGCCCAGGCGGACCGATTCGGACGGCAACAGGTCTCTGGCGACGACGATGGTGTTCGAGCGCAACGAGCCCAGGCCGTGAAGGCCCCCGCCGAGGAGGCGCAGCAATACCTGGTGCTCGATGTCCCGGACATCCGCGGCCCGGGCCCTCAGGTACTCGTTGTCGGAATCCTCGAATACCGCCCGCAGGGACCGCATGTTCTGGACGAAGGCCGGCTCGGCCGCGAGGTGTTCTGCGCGGATGATCTCGATGGTTCGGTCCTTGACGTTCTCGTCTTCCAGCATCGCCAGCTGGGCATCGAAGATCTGGGCGAGATCGTCTCCGTGCTCTGCTTCCACGAGATGCCTGGTGCGTCGGATTTCGTCGGAAACCATCTGCAGGGCGTTGAGAAAACGGTTCGCTTCGCCAGCTGCCAGGTGGGACGCTACCCGGCGCCGCACCACGGGGGGAGATACAGCCTGGTAGAGAAACGCCTTTCCGATTCCGATCCCAGGCGATGCCGGAATGCCGTGCAGGATTTGGATTTTGTCGCTCACGCCGCCTCTTCGAAACTGCTCGCTAGGAGCCCGGCAACCGCAGCTGCCGCCTCCTCTTCGTCGGAGCCCTCGGCTTCGACCAGCACGGTCGCCCCCTGTTCGGCGGCCAGCATCATCACTCCCATGATACTCTTGCCGTTGATGCGCCGGATGTTCCCCTTCGACAGAAAGATGTCCGCTTCGAAGTTCGCCGCCGCCTTTACGAGCAGGGTGGCCGGCCGGGCGTGGATCCCGAGCCGGTTCGCAATGACCACTTCCCTGGCTACCACCGCCGCAAGCCCCCCGCTGCCCTTCGCTCAACCCCTGCAGTGCACGGCGTCGCTCAGCTCGCGGAGCCGTGAAGGATCGGTTTCGACGGCGGTTCCGGTCACGACGAAGCTCGCCCCGGCGTCGACTTTGGCCCGCGCCGTTTCCGGATCCCGGATACCGCCGCCAACGATTACGGGGAGGGAAATGTAGTCGACCACCGCCGAGATCAACTGCCCGGACACCGAATCACCGGCACCGCTTCCGGTGTCCATGTAGATCAGCTTCATGCCGAGAAACTCCGCCGCGAGGGCATGCGTCATGGCGATGTCCTTCTTCCCCCTTGGCATCGGCCGCGTCGAGCTCATGTACTCCGCCGACGTCAGAGTTCCGGATTCTATCAGCATGTACCCCGTGGGGATGACTTCGAGGCCGTACTCCTTCAGCAGAGGGGCGGCGCGCACGTGCTGGCCGATGAGCAGTTCGGGATTGCGGCCGCTTATCATTACGAGAAACAGAAGGGCATCCGCGGTGGGCACTACCTGGCTTGCATCCCCGGGAAAGCTGATGACGGGAACGTCGACAGACTGCTTCAAGCGCTCGAAGAGGGCGGCGTTCCGGCTCGTCGACAACATCAGGCTCGTGCCTACGAGGATCGCGTCGGCACCAACCTCGGCGCACGCCTGCGCCCTCGCCTCCAGCTCGTCCAGCGGCAGCCGGTCAGGGTCGAGCAGGGGCAGGTACCCGGCTCCCCGGGAGTCCCGCACCGAGAGGAGGTATTCCAGGGCGGTGATCTGCTGCTGTCCGCCGCACTCGTTCCAGAGCCGGCGTCCGGAAGCTGGAGAACCGGGGTCGTACGGCGCTGGCCGTTCCACGCTCCGCTACCCTTGCAGAATCCGGCGCAGGATGCCGGGAACCGCGGCCAGCGCCTCGTTCAACTTCTCCGGCTCCCTGCCACCTGCCTGGGCCATGTGCGGCTTGCCCCCGCCGGACCCCCCGGCGTGCTCGGCGACCCCACGCACGATATCCCCCGCGTGCAGCCGCCTCGATGAAATGAGGTCGTCGGTTACAACGGCGATGAACGAAGCCTTGCCCTTGAAAGCGGCGCCGAGGACGCCGACCCCGGAGCCGAGGTTGTCGCGCAACCCGTCGGCCATGCTGCGCATCGACCCGGCGTCTTCGGTTTCGACACGGCCGGCAACCACGCGAACACCTTCGACCAGTTCAGCCTGCTCCACCAGCCGGAAGGCTTCGTCTCCGGCAGCCTGGCGGCGGCTTTCCTCCAGTTGCCGCTCGAGTTCCCTGTTGCGCCGCAGCAGCTCGCATACCTGGTCGGCGAGCTCCTCCGCACCGGAGCTCAGAAGCTGGGACAGTTCACCTGCCAGATCGCGGTGCCGGCGCGCCTCCCGCACGGCGGCGTCGCCGCTGATCGCCTCCACCCTGCGCGTCCCGGCGGCGACGCCCCCCTCGGAAACGATGGCGAAGGAACCGATCCGGCCGGTGGTCTCGACGTGTGTGCCCCCGCACAGCTCGAGGCTGAAATCCCCGATCCGCACGACGCGGACGCGGTTGTCGTACTTCTCTCCGAAAAGCGCCTGGGCCCCCATCTTCCTGGCGGTGCCGAGATCCTCCTCGAAGGCGAGGACCTCGCAGTCGGCGCGAATCTGCTCGTTGACGAGCGCTTCTATGTCGCGAACCTGTCGGGACTCGACCGCCTCGAAATGGGAGAAGTCGAAACGCAGACGGCCGGGGGCGACCAGCGAACCCATTTGCGACACGTGATCCCCCAGGGTTCGGCGCAACGCCTCGTGCAGAAGGTGGGTGGCGGTGTGGTTGCGGGCCGCCGCGGCGCGGGAGACGACGTCGACCTCGGCCCTGACCGCCCCGCCGGGAGGTTGGCTTCCGCCACGCAGCCGGCCGACGTGCATGATTCCGCCGCGCGCCTTGAGGGTATTCTCCACATCGACGGCAAATCCGGAACCGGAGATGACCCCGCGGTCTCCGACCTGGCCTCCCGCCTCGGCATAGAATGGGGTGCGGTCGAGAAACAGCCTTACACCCCCGTCGCCGTCCACCTCCGCATCGACTACCTCGGCGTCCGCGGACAGGTCGGTGTAACCGACGAACTGCGAGTGCTCGCCGGTGACGATGTCCCCGACCCCCTCCGAAGCGGTGAACTGATCCCTGGCGGCGCGCCTGGCGCGGGCACGTTGCCCCTCCAGCTCGCGCTCGAACCCCCCCGTGTCTACGGGGAGGCCGCGTTCCCTCGCCATCAGTTCCGTCAGGTCGAGCGGAAAACCGTAGGTGTCGTGCAGCATGAAGGCGTCGGCGCCGGTCAGCTCGCCCTTGGCGCTCATCTTTTCGAAGATGTCGAGGCCGCGGTCCAGGGTGGCCCCGAAACTCTCCTCCTCCGAGCGAATGACCCGGGCTGCGTGATCGCATTTCTGTGCGATCTCCGGGAAAACCGAACCCATCTGGTCGGCGACCGTGGAGGTCAGCTCGTGGATGAACGGCTCGTGCCGTTGGAGGTTGCGCCCGAAGCGTGCGGCGCGGCGCAGCAGGCGCCGCATGACGTAGCCGCGGCCGTCGTTCGACGGCAGGACGCCGTCGGAAATCGCCACCGTCAGGGTACGCACGTGATCGGCGATAACCCGCATCGGCACCAGGTCTTCCCCGGCGGGATGCTTTCCGGTGATATCGGCGATCCGCGCGATCAGGGGCTCGAACACATCGGTGTCGTAGTTGCTCTCCCGGCCCTGAAGAAGGCTGCACATCCGTTCGAAGCCCATGCCGGTATCGACGTGCCTGGCCGGCAACGGCTGCAGATTCCCGGATGGCTCGCGGTTGAACTGGATGAAAACGAGGTTCCAGATCTCGACGAAATCGCCGCTGTCCCGGCGCAGCAGCTCGGCGCTCTGCAGGCCGGTGTCTTCACCGAGGAAATAGTGAATCTCGGAGCAGGGGCCGCAGGGACCTGTTTCACCCATTTCCCAGAAGTTGTCCTTGCTGCCGAGACGGACGATCCG
>JAPOZF010000317.1 GCA_026706165.1 Gemmatimonadota bacterium | reverse complement strand
TCGCTCGCCGTACACCCTCGGTACGACTCGCTCAGGCGCCTTGTGAGCCGGGCGAATCGGCGCCCTCGTTCGTACGCTTAATTACGCGCGCAGGCACTGAGCCGACGAAGATCGCCTCGTCGGGCCAGTCGTCGTCGAGGACGGCGGCGCTCATGTTGACCATCGGCAGGTAGTTGTGCTCGCGGCGGATGGTGCCGAGCAGGCGAATGGTGCGCAGCTCGTCGATCGAGTCCCTGCCGTGGTTCTTCTGCAGCGAGGGGATGATCTTCCCCTGCAGGCTGTCGGCGACGTCGCTGTCCGATTCCCCTTCGACGATCATCACCAGCGCCACCTGGCCGTCGGTCTCGGCGATGAAGCTGTCCCGTATCAGCTCGCTGAAGACGTTGGCGACGTTGGGCTCGCTGCGGATCTCCTCGACGATCTGGCTGCGGGTCACGCCGAGGGTGAACTTGATGATGATCATGTGCTGGGTGGTGTAGCGCGAGGTCCCGTTCCCCTGCATCTCCACCGCGGTGTAGTACTTCAGGATCCCTTCCTGTTCCAGACGCTGTCGTTTGCGGCTCACGGTGCGCACCGGAATCCCGGTCGTGGCGCTGATGCGGTTGTCCGAACGCCGCGGGTTGCGTATGAGGGCGCGGGCGATGGTTTGCTCCTGCTGATCGAGCTCACGCATGGTCGAAGTCTCCCACGGTTGGATCGTCGATGGCCTGAATCGGGCAAAATATAATGCAAAAGGTCAATAAATGGTCAAATAAATGACAAAAAGGATCCTTAATGGTCGCAAACGGTAATCAGGTGTCAATTATTGGTTTGACATGAAGGTTCGGGACACTATATTAAGCCCTTCCCCCGGACCGCACCCGGATCTCCCGATTGATGAAATACCCCTTCCTGCCCTCTCCCCAGGGCCTCTATCACCCCAAGAACGAGCACGACGGGTGCGGCATCGGGTTTGTCGCGCACATCAGGGGGGCCGCGTCCCACGGCATCGTGGAGCAGGCGCTCGAGGTGCTGTGCAATCTCGACCACCGCGGCGCCCGCGGCTGCGAGGTCAACACCGGCGACGGCGCCGGCATCCTCACCCAGATACCGGACCGCTTCTTCAGGAACGAGCTGTCCGGGCAGGGGGTGGACCTGCCGGAGCCGGGGCGCTACGGCGTCGCCATGCTGTTCCTGCCACCGGACGAAACCCGGCGCCGCGCCTGCGAGCAGCGGCTCGAGGAGATCGCCGCGGAAGAGGGGCAGGCGGTCCTGGGCTGGCGCGACGTGCCCACCGGCGAGGCCGATCTCGGCGGCACGGCGCGCTCATGCGAGCCCTGCATCCGGCAGCTGTTCATCGGCGCCGGCGCCGGCCTTGCCGGGGAGCTCGACTTCGAGCGCAAGCTCTACGTCATCGGCAAGCGGGCAAGCCACGAGATCCGCAACGGCGGCAGCTGGCCCGGCAGCGAGTACTTCTACTTCCAGAGCATTTCCTGCCGCACCATCGTCTACAAGGGGATGCTGACCCCCGGCCAGGTCGAGAGCTACTACACCGACCTGTCGGACCCGCTTCTCGAATCCGCCGTCGTCCTCGTCCATTCCCGCTTCAGCACCAACACCTTCCCGAGCTGGGAGCGGGCGCACCCCTACCGCTACTTGATCCACAACGGCGAGATCAACACCCTCCGGGGCAACGAGAACTGGATGTACACGCGTCAGTCGATGCTCCGCTCGCGGCTGTTCGGCGACGACCTCGATAAGCTCTTCCCCGTCATCGAGGAGGACGGCAGCGACTCGGCGAAGTTCGACAACTGCCTCGAGTTCCTGCACCTCGCCGGCCGCTCCCTCGGCCACGCGGTGATGATGATGATCCCCGAGCCGTGGGAGAAGCACGAGTCGATATCCGACGAGAAGAAGGCGTTCTACGAGTACCACGCCTGCCTGATGGAACCGTGGGACGGTCCGGCCTCGATCGCCTTCACCGACGGCACCCAGGTCGGCGCCGTGCTCGACCGCAACGGCCTGCGCCCGTCCCGCTACTACGTCACCGGCGACGACCGCGTCATCATGGGTTCCGAGGTCGGCGTGCTCGACGTCGAGCCGGAGAACGTCCTGCACAAGGGCCGCCTGCAGCCGGGGCGGATGTTCCTCGTCGACACCGCCGAGGGCCGCATCATCGCCGACGAGGAGCTGAAGCAGCGCTGGGCGACGGAGCACCCGTACCGGCAGTGGCTCGACGAGCACCTCGTCGATTTCGAGGACCTCCCCGGGGTCGAGTACCGCGAACCCCCCCGCGAACACGAGGAGGTCCTGCGGCGGCAGCAGGTGTTCGGGTTCACCTTCGAGGACCTGCGCGTCAACCTGATCCCGATGGCCCGCAACGCCATCTGGCCGATCGGCTCGATGGGGAACGACGCCGCCCTGGCGGTGCTGTCGGACCGTCCGCAGCCGCTGTTCAGCTACTTCAAGCAGCTGTTCGCCCAGGTCACCAACCCGCCCATCGACCCGATCAGGGAGGAGCTGGTCACCGCGACCGAGACCACCCTGGGGTCGGAGCGGAACTTCCTCGAGCCCGAGCCGGAGAGCTGCCGCCAGCTCCGCCTGACGCGGCCGATCCTAACCAACGCCGAGATGGCCAGGCTCAAGGGAGTCGACCGGTCCGGGATGAAGCCCTGCGAGCTGCCGATTCTGTTTCCGGCCGAGGCGGGGGAAGAGGGCATGCGGCAGGCCCTCGACGAGCTGTTCGCCGCGGCCGAGGCGGCGATCGACGGGGGCGCAACCATCCTGATCCTCTCCGACCGCGGCTTCGACGAGCACATGGCCCCGATCCCGGCGCTGCTGGCGGTATCCGGGCTGCACCACCACCTGATCCGCGCCGGCAAGAGGACGCGGGCCGGCCTCGCCGTCGAGTCGGGGGAGCCGCGCGAGGTCCACCACTTCTGCCTGCTGCTCGGGTACGGCGCCAACGCCATCAACCCGTACATGGTCTACGAGAGCCTCGGCGACCTGATCCGCGAGGGGATGCTGACCGACCTCGGATTCGAAGAGGCCAACGACAACTACAACAAGGCGGTGGTGAAGGGGATCGTGAAGGTGATGTCCAAGATGGGCATCTCGACCTTCAAGTCCTACCGCGGGGCGCAGATCTTCGAGGCGGTCGGCATCAGGCAGGAGGTGATCGACCGCTACTTCACCTGGACCGACTCCCGCGTCGAGGGGATCGGCCTCGACGTCATCGCCGCCGAGGCATGCATGCGCCACGGCGCCGCCTACCCGCAGTTCGAGTCGAACGGCCGCAGCCTCGACGCCGGCGGCGAGTACCAGTGGCGCAAGGGTGGGGAGTACCACCTGTTCAACCCGCAGACGGTGCACAAGCTGCAGAAGGCGGCCCGCGAGAACGACTACGCGGTCTTCAAGGAGTACTCGGCGCTGATCGACGACCGCGCGAAGAACATGGCCACCCTGCGCAGCCTTCTCGAGTTCAACTACGCGGGGGAGCCCCTGCCGCTCGACGAGGTGGAGCCCGTCGAGGCGATCACCCGGCGCTTCAAGAGCGGGGCGATGTCGTACGGCTCGATCAGCAAGGAGGCGCACGAGGGGCTCGCCATCGCCATGAACCGCATCGGCGGCAAGAGCAACACCGGCGAAGGGGGGGAGGACCCGGAGCGCTACGTCCTCGACCCCAACGGCGACTCGCGCAACAGCGCCATCAAGCAGGTCGCTTCCGGCCGCTTCGGGGTGACCAGCAACTACCTCGTCCACGCCCGGGAGCTGCAGATCAAGATGGCCCAGGGGGCCAAGCCGGGAGAAGGGGGAGAGCTGCCGGGCGGCAAGGTCTACCCCTGGATTGCCAAGGTCAGGCAGTCGACCCCGGGAGTCGGCCTGATCTCGCCGCCTCCGCACCACGACATATACTCGATCGAGGACCTGGCGGAGCTGATCCACGACCTCAAGAACTCGAACCGCGAGGCGCGCATCAACGTCAAGCTGGTCTCCGAGGTGGGCGTCGGCACGATCGCCGCCGGGGTGGCAAAGGGCCACGCCGACGTCGTCCTGATCAGCGGCCACGACGGCGGCACCGGGGCCTCGCCGCAGACGAGCATCAAGCACGCCGGGCTTCCTTGGGAGCTGGGCCTGGCCGACACGCACCAGACGCTCGTGCTCAACGACCTGCGCAGCCGCATCGTCGTCGAGACCGACGGCCAGCTCAAGA
>JAPOZF010000800.1:259-4200 GCA_026706165.1 Gemmatimonadota bacterium | reverse complement strand
ACCATCGGCGCCTGCTGGCGCATCTCCCTGTGGGAGTAGCGCGCGAACTGCGCCACCCGCGGCTGCCGCGACCCCGCCTCGTTTTGCGAGCCGATGTGGGTGGTGAGGCCGTGGATCAGCATGGCGTCGCCGGCCCGCCCCGTCATGCACACCATCTCCCCAACGTCCGGGTCTCCCTCCAGGATTGCGCGGTGCCCGCCGCTGCGCACCGGCTCCGAGAAGAGGTAGGAGCCGTCGAACTGCCCGGGATGCTTCAGGAAGTACCGGTGGTTGGCCAGGTGCGACCGCGGCCACCAGGCCGTTCCTCCCCCCCTCGGGCTGTCGACGTCCCAGAGCAGCACCGCGAAGAAGGCCATGAACCCACCGCCCCAGCCGGTGGCGTAGCCATCGAGGTGACCGTCGGCAGGAGGTTCCCACTCGGTGCCGGGAGGGCTCGGAAGGATCACCCGGGTCATTGGAATCTGCGGGGACCACGGCTCCCCCGCCGGGTGGGAAGGGGCGAAAGCCCCGCCGCCGATCTGCTCCACTACGGACTGCAGGTTCGGCAGGTCGTACAGGCAGGGGCTGAACCCGGGCCAGCCCCCCTTGGGCGCGTAGCGCCCGGAAGGCCAGGTGCCGGGGTCGTCGATGTCGACACCGTCCTTCGAGCAGGCGGCGCGTATCTGGTCCTGCCACCCGGTAAGCACGTCGGGAGGCACCAATCCCGGAATCAGGAGCGTCCCCTCCGCCTTGAACTCCTCCAGCTGGGCCGGCGACAGCAGCATGTCCGGCCCGGGGCCGTCAGTTTCTGGTTTTTTCAAGTTCTGAACTCCATAGTTGAAAATCCGGGAGCCATCCGGCTCCGTTCACGGTCGCGTCCGCGCGGGAAGGTCAGTCCCATGTGAAGAGAACCTTTCCGCACCTGCCGGTGTCGAACAGCTCGAAAGCCTCGACCGCCCGGTCCAGGCGAAACCGGTGGGTTATGAGCCGTTCGAGCGGCAGCTCCTTCTCCAGCACGAAATCGACCACCTCCTCGTACAGCCCGATGTTGTAGAGCCACGAACCGGTCAACGTCATCTGCTTCATGATCATGCCCTGGAAGGTGTCCACCTGAAACTTCTCACCCACCCCGACGAGGGCCAAGCGGGCGTATTTCCCGGCGCACGCCATCATCGCCTCCTGCGCCCGGGGGTGGCCGGAGTAGTCGGCGCCGGCGCTGATCCCCTTGCCGCCGGTGAGATCCAACGCCTTCTCGGCCGGATCTCCCCCTGAAGCGTCGATGACCTGCCACGCCCCCAACTGCTGCGCCAGCTCGAGACGCTCGGGGACGAGGTCGACCCCGATCACGCGCGCGCCGCGCGCCGCGGCGAACGCGACCGCGCAGAGGCCGACCGGGCCGAGGCCGAAGATCCCCATGGTGTCCTCCCCGGAGGCATCCACCCTCTCGATCGACTGGTAGGCCGTGCTCCCGACACAGGCGAGTACCGCGGCTTTCTCGAAATCGATGGCATCGGACAGGGAGAGGCAGTTGCGCTCCGGAGCGATCACGCAGTCCGCCGCCGAACCGTCGTACTTCGTTCCGTAGCTGCCGCGGTCAGGGCAGAACATGACGTCCCCCAGACGGCAGTAGCGGCAGGTGCCGCAGCCGATGTGCGGATAGACCGAGACCCGGTCGCCGGGCCGGAACGACCTCACGCCCGCTCCGGTCTCCTCGACGACGCCGCAGGGCTCATGCCCCGTGATCGTGTCCGGGGATCCCCCCAGCACCTCCCGGAAGGCCACCAGGTCTTCCCAGCTCTTGCGGTAGAAGTGCATGTCCGTGCCGCAGATCGAGGAGGTCTTCATGCGCACCCGCACCTCTCCCGGGCCGGGGTCCGGGGTGGAGAACTCCCTGATCTCGGCTTTTCGATCTCCAGTGAATACCACCCCTTTCACAGTATCCTCCTCTCTTGAGAGCTTCGGTGCATGCCGGTTGAGGCGGTCATACGGCGGCGGCCCTCTTCTCGAGCGCGGTCAGGTCATCGAACATCCCTCTGATCCGCGGGTTCCTGCTTTCCAGCAGGGCTCGATGAGGGCGGAAGATGCCCGGAGACTTTCCCAGCTCTGCCAGCTCGCCTGCCGTCCGGGGCCGCCCGGCGAACTTCAGGACGATGGTTCTCCGCTTCCCCACCTTGCCGTACACGGAGTGAAATATCCAGGGGTTCAGGATCACGATGTCGCCTGGGGCCGTCTCCACGGCGCACCCGGGAACGTCCTGGCCCTGCAGCCCGAAAAAGCGGGGGCTTTCCCTTGTATGCTCCTTCTGGAAAGGCAGCAGGGTGTCGAACAGGGGAGCCCGGTGCGACCCCGGAATAACGCGAATTGCACCGTTGTCCCGGGTCAGCGGGTCGAGGTAGAGCATGATCTTCAGACGCCGGGAGGTCAGCTTCACCCGCGATTCGTCCCCGTCGGTGTGCCAGTGATGGACCGGTCCGTTCCGGTCCACGCCCCGCATGCCTTCCGAACCGACCCACAGAAAGCGGTCTCCGATCAGGTCGCGGGCCGCCTCGTGGATGCGCTCGTCATCGATCAGCCCCGTCAACTGCTCGCTGCGTTCGACGAACTCGGGTTCCCATATCACCTCGTCCTCCCGCGGTTCGCGCCCGAGGATGCGGCGATACAGCCTCTCCGTCTCATCTATGAGCTCCCCGGTCTCGGCCTTGGAGAAGGCGCCGCGAAGGATCAACAGGCCCAACGCCTGGAAATGGCTGATTTGCCGATCTGTCAACATGGAATAATCCGGTCCCCTCGGAGCCGCCGATAACAGCCGGTGATCTGCCGGGCCGGCGGCCGTTACCCGCCGCCGCCCCGATCCTCCAGCTGTTGCAGGTAAGGACCTGCGTCTTCCCGGTGCTCGGCCAGCAGGTCGGCGTCGATCAGGACCGGCGCTCCCGCCAGGGTGGCCAGCGTGACCGCGTCGCTCGGCCGCGCGTCGATCGCCGCATCTCCCCCGTCACCGCGGATCCCCAGCTCTCCTATGAATGTATGGTCGCGAATGGCGATCACCCCGGCGTGCGTGATGGTCCCGTTCCCCGCTTCCACGAGATTGTACAGAAGCCGGTGAGCGGGAAAGGGGCCCAGCTGCACGTCCTGCAAAGCCTGGTAGAATGCCATGCCCTGGCAGAAGCCGACAATCATGGTGAAGACGGAGGTCGAATCCGCGTCGATGAACAACAGCCCCACACCGCCCCGGGCCGGATTCCGCGAGAAGGCCAGGAAACTCAGCGCTACCGGTTGCGACTGGGACTGCCGCGCCGCCGGCGCCGGCTGCCCGCCGAGGGCCGGTTTTTCCGCGGGGGCAGTCGATTCCGACCCGTCCTCCAGTCCCACCGTCAGTTGCTCGAGCAGAGCCGCGGTTCCCACTATGTCGGCGAAAGTCAGTTGTGCGACAGCCAGCGCGTCCCCGGGGGAGGCCTCCAGGTCGACGACGGTGCTCCCGCGCGCCACCGAGACGTGGGCGACGGCCGAATCTCCGACCACGTCGATCGTGACCTGCGGGACCGCGAGTCCGAGCTCATCGGCGACTTCCTTGAAAAGATCGTGTGTCAGGGGTCGGGGAAAGGGGATGTTGTGGATCCTGTCGTAAACGACATCGCTCGCGCATTCGGCGATCGGAAGCTGCACCACGCGGCCGTCCGGCCGCAGCAGAACGACGACTGCCGATCCGTCTTTCTGGTACAGTACCTCTTTTATGGTCAGTTGCTCCGCAAGAGGCTGCCCGTCGCCGCTGTCGGTGACCCTGTCCTTGCCGCCGTCACCGCAGGCGAGCAGGGCAACCGGCAGGAGCAGCGAAAGCACCCGGGAGGGCCGGGAAACGGTTCTCATGCCGGGGAGCCCCCCGTGCCCGGTACCCCGGAGAAAACCATTTCTGTTATGGAAGAGATGACTGCTCCTGCAGTGGTTGGCACGAAACGAAGCCGGTG
>JAPOZF010000800.1:0-220 GCA_026706165.1 Gemmatimonadota bacterium | reverse complement strand
TGCCTCCGAGGCCAGGCTCCCGAACTTGCTCCATTCCCGGACGGGATTCCCCTGTTCGGGACCGAAAGACCTCCATTCATTCTTCTCCGCATGAAACTTCCCCCGATTTCCCCGGAGCCATTCATATGACAACCCGTCCCAACATTCTGCTGATCATGTCGGATCAGCACAGCCCGAAAATACTACGGGGTGCCGGGGACGATGGGGTGCGGACCCCGAC
>JAPOZF010000240.1 GCA_026706165.1 Gemmatimonadota bacterium | reverse complement strand
TGGCCGACCTGCAGCAGGGCAAGGCGGACCTGGCCATCGCCGGCGGCGTGCAGGCGATCCTGAACGGCCGCATCTACGAGCTTCGCGCCGATTCGATGATGCTGTCTCCCGATGGGCAGTGCAAGGCGTTCGACGCGTCGGCGAACGGGTACGTGCGGGGTGAGGGCTGCGGGGTCGTGGTCCTCAAGCGGTTGAGCGAGGCGGAGGCGGACGGCGATCGGATCCGGGCGGTGATCCGCGGCGCCGCCGTGAACCACGGAGGGGCCAGCGTCGGACTGACGGTGCCCAACACCCCGGCGCTGGAAGAAGTGATGGAAACAGCGCTGTCCGACGCGGGAATCTCCCCGTTGGAGATGGATTACCTCGAGGCCCACGGGACCGGTACCGCGGTGGGGGACCCGATCGAGATCGATGCCGTGGCGGCAGTCTACGGGAAGGGCCGGCCGGCGGACCGCCCGCTTCTCATCGGGTCCGTGAAGACCAATATCGGCCACCTGGAGTCGGCTGCGGGCGTGGCCGGGGTGATCAAGGCCGCCCTGGTACTGGAACGGGGCGTGATTCCCAGACACCTCCATTTCCACGAACCCAACCCGAGTCTCGACTGGGACCGCCTGCCGCTGCGGGTGACCTCGTCGATGATGGACCTGCCGCACCGTCCGGGGCGGCCGCGGCTCGCGGGGGTGAACTCCTTCGGGATATCCGGGACGAACGCCCACATCGTGATGGAGGAATACCGCGGTCCGGACGGTAGGTCCGCTGGCGAACCGTGGGCTGCCGGCTCCGGGAAGCCGGTGGCGGTTTCGCTGCCGGCGGCCGTGGGGGACCTGCCGCTGCCGGAGCAGGAGTTCGAACCGCGCCGGACCCGTCTCCTCGCCCTGTCGGGCAAGTCGGAGGGCGCCCTCGGCGACCTGGCGGAGCGCTACCTGTCCTGGCTCGACGAACGTGCGGACCAGCTCTCTACCGAGGGTGGAGGGCTGCCGCCGCTCCTGGCGGACATGGCATGGACCGCGGGCGTCGGCCGGAGCCACTTCGACCACCGCGCCGGCGTCATCTTCCACGACGCGGAATCGCTGCGGAAGCGGCTCGGCGGGCTGGTGGAGATGGACGGGGGTCCGTCGCCGCGGACACCGGCCCGGGTGGCGTTCGCCTACACCGGGCAGGGAAGCCAGTGGGTCGGCATGGGGCGGACCCTCTACGAGAGCGAGCCGGTGGCGCGGGCGGTTCTGGACCGCTGCGAGGCGGTCGTTCTCCAGGAGAGAGGGGCGTCCCTGCTGGACGTTATGTTCGGCCTGGCAGGAGGGGAAGGGGAACTCGGCGACACGGCGTGGGAGCAGCCCGCCCTGTACGCCCTGCAGTGCGCCTTGACGGCGCTCTGGTCGAGTCTCGGCGTCCGCCCCGGCGTGGTCGTCGGACACAGCATCGGAGAGCTCGCAGCGTCGCAGGCGGCAGGGGTGTTCGCCCTGGAAGACGGGATGCGGTTCGCCGCCAAACGGGGTGCGCTCATGTCGCGGATGGAGGAGGGCGGCATGGCCGCGGTCTTCGCTCCGCCCGAGCGCGTGGCCCTGGAGGTGGAGAAGGTGAACGCGGCTTCCTCCGGCCCGGGGCTGAGCATCTCGGGATACAACGGTACCCACCAGGTGGTCAGCGGCCCGGTTGCGGGAATTGAAGCGATCTCGAAGCGATTCGAGCTGGAGGGAGTACGTGTCAGGCGGCTGAACACGACCCGCGCGTTCCACAGCGCCCTGGTCGAGCCCATCCTCGACGAGCTGGAAGCTTCCCTCGACGGCGTGGCGATCCAGCCGCCATCCCTTTCGGTGGTCAGCAACCTGACCGGGCGAGCAGTCGAACCGGGCCAGGTGCAGGACGGGGCTTACTGGAGGCGGCATGCCCGCGAGCCGGTGGCTTTCGCCCAGGGGGTGAAGGCGATGGCGGATCTCGGGGTGGACGCGGTGCTTGAGATCGGTCCGCGATCGGTGCTGGCTCCGATGGCGGCCTCTTCCTGGCCGCAGTCGCCGCAGGCCCAGCCCCCGGTGGTGCTGGCGAGCCTGAGCCCGCCGCCGGACGACGCAGCGGAGGCGAGGAGTCCCGACGGTTTCGTGGAGGCGGTCGCCGAGGCGTACCAGGCGGGGCTCCCGATCCGTTTCGAGGGACTCTTCCCGGGGGAGACGCGGAGACGGATCTCCCTGCCCAGCTATCCGTTCCAGCGCGAGCGGCACTGGATCGAGCTGCCGAGACGCCGTCCCGGAAGCGCCGGCCACCCGCTGCTGGGTGCCCGGCACGAGTCCGCCCAGGGCGAAATCGCCTTTGAGACTGAACTGTTCCCCTCGGACCCGTCCTGGATGAACGACCACAAGGTGTTCGGCCGGATCGTTGCTCCCGGCGCCCTCTACGGGGCCATGGCCTGCGCGGCGTCGCTCCTCGAGGAGAGCGGGCAGGTGGTCGTCGAGGAGATGCAGCTGCACAACCCCCTTGTCTTCGAGGAGGAGGAAGAAGACGGAACGGGTGACGGCAGGAAGGTCCAGGTCGTGCTCGATTCCCCCGAGCCGGCCTCGCCGCGCTCTCTCCAGATCTTCAGCAGGGGGAGTGAAGGGGAATGGACCGTTCACGTGGAGGGTCGTCTGGGGCCGGGGGGATCCGACCCGGAAGCGGGTGGGCGGATCGATCTGGAAAGCCTCAAGGCCGGCCTGTCGCCCGTGGACGTGGCGGGTTACTACCGCCACCGGGCGAGCACCGGGGTCGACCTGGGTCCGTTTTTCCGCACCGTAGGGAGGGCCTGGGCCCGCCCGGGGGAGGCGTTGGGCGAAATTACCCTGCCGGAAACCCTGACCGGGCACGGGCTCGACGTCCATCCGCTCGTGCTGGACGGTTGCTTCCAGGTCGTGGGCGCGGCGCGCAACCTGGCCGGGACCGAGGGCGGGGCCACGTACCTGCCGTTCGGCTGGGAGCGGTTGTGGCTGGCCGGACCGCTGCCCGACCGGGTCGTCTGCCACGTGCGCCTGAGCGAGGCGTCCGCCGAGGCCGAGACCGGCCCCGGCGAGCCTGCGGAGGTGCTGAGCGGCGAGCTGCGCATCTACGACCCGGACGGAATGCCCCTCGGCCGCCTGAGCGGGTACACGGTGAAGAGGGCGACCCGGGAGGCGCTGCTCTCGGCTGTCCAGGGGGTCAAGGACCTGCTGTACGAGGTGGTGTGGCGCGAGCGCGGACTTCCACCCGGAATGACGCCCGCGGACTTCTTCCCGGGTCCCGCAGCCGTCGCCGAGGGCTCCCAGCTGTTCGCCGGTTACCTGGCCGACGCCGGGGTCGATCCCGGGGACCGGGACGCCCTGCTTTCGAACCTCGAGCGATGGTCGCGGTCCCGCGCCCTGGCGACCCTGGAAGAGCTGGGTTGGCAGCGCCGGGCGGGCGAGACCGTGGACCCGGAGGCGTTGCGGGAACAGCTCGACGTCCTTCCCGAGCACAGTCGCGTGTTTCGCCGGATGTTCGAAATGCTCGCCAGATCAGGGGTGCTGGAGGAGGCGGGCGACCGGTTCCTGGTGGTGGTGGGGCCGGACGATCCGCTGCCGGAGGAAATGCCCGGCGATCTCGAGGAGTTCGCATCCCGGCTGGAGGAACTGCACCCCCACGGTCTGACCGAGATCGGGCTGTTCCGGCGTTCCGGCCAGGCCCTGGCAGAGGTCCTTCGGGGCCGCGAGGACCCGCTTACCCTCCTGTTCAGCAGCGGGGAACCGACCGCCGCGGATCTCTACCTGAAGGCACCGGTGGCGCGCGCGGCGAACCGGATGCTGGCCGAGGCGGTGCGGGCGCTGGTGGCGGCATTGCCCGAAGGACGGCGCCTGAGGGTGATCGAGGTCGGGGCGGGAACGGGATCGGCGACCGCGTCGGTGCTGCCGGAGCTTCCTGAAGGAAGGTTCGACTACGTGTACACGGATATCTCCGCGGGTTTCTTTGCCGAAGCGGAGGCGCGGTTCGGGGAAAAAGCGATCGGGTACCGTCCCTTGGACATCGAGAAGGACCCGATCGCCCAGGGTTTCGACTCCCACGGCTACGACCTGCTGATCGCGTCCAACGTGCTGCACGCGACGCGGTACCTCGAGGAGACCTTGGGGCACTGCCTCGACCTGCTGGCGCCGTCGGGACAGTTGATCGCGCTGGAGAACCTCAGCGGCCTGGGCTGGATGGACCTGACCTTCGGCCAGCTGGACGGCT
>JAPOZF010000688.1 GCA_026706165.1 Gemmatimonadota bacterium | reverse complement strand
TGGTCGGCGACGGCGTGGCCGCTTCCGCCGAGGATGTCGACACCGTGGTCACGCACGGCTTTCACCACCTGTACGGACCCCTCGACGAGTCGCTCTCGTTTCTCGATGATCGGGATCGCCTGTGAGCAGGGCATGCCCCCGCGATTCCCGTGCCGGGGGGGCCGCAATTCAGATATCCCCGGAAGCTGGTTTGCAAGGCGTCCCCTGCTGGACCCCCAGCCGGGAGGACCAGTCGGAAGTGGACGGCTTCCGGTTGGAATCTGGTGGGGGGACGAGGCCAGCCTCAACTTCCCGATCTCCCGGAAGCCCGGGGGCGCGCAATCGGTGGCGAACCGGGAAATCGGTCGGCGAATTCACAAACCACCCGCTGAAAGCAGCGAACCGAACAGGAGCAGAGAATGACGGACAATTACACATCGAAGGTTCCCCGGTTCACGTTCCCCGACACCCTCGCGGAGCAGGAAGCGGCCCTCGCCTCCAACCCGCTGATGCAGCGGCTGCTCGCCTCGCGCAGGACCTACGCCGGCGACCCCCACCGGCCGCTCTACCACTACGTCAACCCCGAGGCGATGCTGAACGACCCGAACGGGCTCTGCCGCTGGAAGGACCGCTGGCACCTGTTCTACCAGGCCTACCCGCCGGAGGACACCCGCCAGCACTGGGGCCACGCCGTTTCCGACGACCTGATTCACTGGCGCGACCTTCCCTACTGCATCTACCCCGATCCGGAGGAGAGGTGCTTCTCGGGGGCGACCCTGGTCGAGGAGGACCGCGTCATCGCCATCTACCACGGCACGAAGGCCGGCAACATGGTCGCGGTGGCCAGCGATCCGCTGCTGCTCAACTGGGAGAAGGTGGCCAATAAAGCGGTGATTCCGAGGCGGGCCCCGGACGGCTCCGAGCTGCCGTACAGGGTGTTCGACCCCTGCATCTGGAAGAAGGGGGACGCCTACTACTCGCTGTCGGCCGGAAGGAAGCCGGAGGGACCCGCGGGAAAACCGGTGCGCGCCAACTTCCTGCTGCGCTCCGACGACCTCGAGCACTGGGAGTACCTGCACCCGTTCGTCGAGGACGACGCCTTCACCCTCGTCGGCGACGACGGCGCCTGCCCCTACTTCTGGCCGATCGGCGACCGCCACATCCTCCTCTTCTTCAGCCACATGAGCGGCGGCCAGTACCTGCTCGGCGACTACGACCGCGAGAGGGACAAGTTCGTCGTCACCCACGGGCAGAAGTTCAACTTCGGAGCCGCCTCCCCTTCCGGGCTGCACGCGCCGTCGGCCACGCCTGACGAAAACGGGGACGTGATCGTCATCTTCAACATGAACCCGGGCAAGCCGACGGAGGGCTGGGATCAGATCATGACGCTGCCGAGGCGGCTGTCCGTCGACGGCGACGATCTCTCGATGACCCCGGCCGGCGGCATCGAATCGGTGCGCGGGTCCCACGAGCGCATCGAGGACATGGACCTGTCTGCCAACCGGGAAGTCGTGCTCGACACCGTAGCGGGAAAGGCGCTGGAAATCATCGCGGAAATCGATCCGCGCGAGTCCCCCATGGTCGAGCTGAACCTGCTGCGCTCACCGGACCGCGAGGAGTTCACGCGCGTCGCCTTCTTCAAGGAGCGCGGCTTCTCCCAGCGGGTTTTCGGCACCGACGCCCGGCAGAGCCTGCTGACGATCGATACCTCCTACTCGTCGATCGCCCCGGACGTGCTCTCCCGGGCCCCGGAAACCGCCCCGGTGCTGCTCGGCGAAGGGGAGCTGCTCGAGCTGCGCGTGTTCGTCGACCGCAGCGTGGTCGAGGTCTTCGCCAACGGCAGGCAGTGCCTGGCGGTTCGCGTCTATCCGGAGCGCGACGACAGCACCGGGGTTTCTCTGCGCGCCCAGGGGAGCAGGGCATGGCTCAGGTCGCTCGACGCCTGGCAGATGAACTCGATCTGGGAGTGACGGCTGCAGGATGGCGGGCTGCCGGGCTGCCGGGGCACCTCCTACATTTGTCATATCCGCTTCATTCACCGCTCGCCGCCGAAACTTTCTGCGCATGACACCCGGAGAAAACCATGATTCGAGCTTCGCTGACCATTCCGTTGCCGCTCGCCCTGGCGGCGCTGGTTTCCTTCTCGACAGCACACAGGACGGCCGCCGACGGGCATCTGGTCGCCGCCGACGACGTGGTGGACCGGGAGTCCCTGAAGGACTTCGTGCTGGGAGCGAAGGGCCTCGTGGAGTCCGCGGAAAACGAGGATGAACTGGAGACCGTCCTGGAGGAGCTCAGGACCGACAACTGGAAAGAGGGGTCGATCTACATCTTCATCACCGGCTACGACGGCACCAGCTTCTTCCACGCCGCCGTGCCGGCGCGCGAGGGCACCAACAACATCGACCAGGAGGACAGCAACGGGGTCATGGTCGTGCAGGAGCTGATCGCCGCGGCACAATCCGGAGGGGGGTTCGTCGAGTACCTCTGGGACAACCCGGCGATAGAAGGAGCCGACGAATCCCCCAAGGTGAGCTACGCCGCTCCCGTCGAGATCCTGGGGGAGAGCTACTACATCGGCGCCGGGTTGTATCCATCCGCGGAAGGAACCAGCGTCGCCCCGAGCTCGTGGGGCCGGTTGAAAGGGCGGATCTGAAGTTCGACCTCGGCCGGGAACCGTTGGCCTTGGGGGCCCGGGCGAAACGGGATGGGGAGCCCGTTTCCGGAGGTCGATATCTGATAGTCGGAGCTGCTCCGTGCGGATCCCCTGGAATGCCGCCTGCTGGCATCGAATGAGTCTGCCGGTGCCGGGGCGAGGTTGAAGCCGCAGGGGTCGAGCTGTTCTCCCGGTTCCTTCCTGCGCAATTCCGCGTGAATTCGGTCGCCGTCGGTACGATTCGCTCAGACGCCTGGCCGGCCGGGGGCAGCCACGCGCTCGTTCCTACGGTTGATTTCGAGCGCAGGCACCAGCCCCCCTCACCGGTCGAGCCAGGCGCGCACGATATCGATCACGAGGGCGACGTCGTCCCGCGCCCCTTCCAGCGAGGTGCGGCACTGGAGTCCTTCCGTTACGCAGGCGTGGAAGTGGCGCAGCTCGCGCACGAAAGGGATCTCCCAGTCGACGAACGGCTGCCGGCGGAAGGAACGGCCCTCGTCGTCGACGCCGCGGATTTCTAGCTGCGACGGTATGCCGCGCGAGAACCCGGTCGGGTAGGAAAGCACGGCGCCGCGGTCGTCGCTGTAGACTTCCAGGGTCTCGACGAACTCCTTGATCCCCGAAAGCTCCACCCAGGTCGCCGCGCAGCGCGCTCCCGAAGCGTAGGCGAGAACGGCCGTTACCCCGAAGCCCCCGTTCCAGACCTCGGTGCTCACCACCCGTTCCGGCTGCCCGAACAGGATCCGCAGGCCGTAGAGGTCGTGGATCATGCTGCCGGCGAGGATGTAGAAGACCCGCCTCGCCTCCTCCGGGACCGCGCTTCCCAAGGCTTCGGCGACATCGTCGGCTCTCTTGGCCACCGCCGCAGGTGGCGGGCCCCCGCCCCGCCTGATGCCGAAGTGCGCCAGGTGGTGGCTGTTGTCGGTGTGCAGGTGGTTGACCTGGATGAAGCGAACCGGCCCCATCGACTCGACCTCGCGCGCGAGCAGCTCGAAGGCGGGGTCGTGGGCCTTCATGTACCCCGCCTGGGCAACCACTCCGGCGCCGCGCGCCGCGGCGATCATGGCATCGGCGTCCGACAGGGTGAAGCAGACCGGTTTCTCGATGAACAGGTGCTTTCCAGCCTCCAGGACCGCGAGGCCGGCCTCGGTCTTGGGGTCGCCGTGGCACAGCAGCACGGCGTCGACGTCGGCGGCCAGCAACTCGCGGTAGTCGGTGACGTACCGCGGAACGTGGAACTGCTCCGCCACCGCTTCTGCGAGGTCGGGCGAGATGTCGCAGACCACCGGGACCTCGAACTGATCCTGCAGCAGGGCGAGGTTGGGCAGGTGATGGACCTGCGCGATGGCGCCGCAGCCGACGACGCCGATCCTGACGGCAGCCATGTTTCCCTCACTCTCCGTCGAAGCGGCTGATGCGCGGGGCCACCGTGTTCCACAGGTCCCCGAGGGCGAAGATCTCCCTGAATCCCCGGTACACCCCCTCCCACAGCTGGTCGCGAAGCTCCTCGATCTTGTCCCAGTCGGCGGCGGCCAGGGCGGCCTTCAGCTCGACCGCCGCCTCGGCCGGTCGG
>JAPOZF010000241.1 GCA_026706165.1 Gemmatimonadota bacterium | reverse complement strand
GTACCAGGTTCCCGCCCTTCCCCCCTCCGAAGAAGCCTACGTTGAGGTTTACGAACAGCTGCGGTCGTACAAGCAATGGGGCCTCGAACAGCTTCTCGTCAACCATCCCGCCGATGTATGGGAAGACGGCCTCGGTATTTCGCTCGGGGGGTCCGAGGCAAAGGGGGGAGACGACGCCCTGCTCGAATACCTCGAAGCGGTCGAGGACCTCGGTTACAGATACACCCTGGCTTCAGGGTACACGGAATTCTCTTCGGAAACAGGAGGCTGGGACAAAAGCAGTGCCGGCCTCGGCTCGGACGGGAATCCGATGGCCAGCGGCGGCAACCGTTACCTGCTCAAGCCCTCCGCGGCGAACGAAACCGCAAAATCGCACCTGCCGACGCTGTTTCAGCGTTTCGAAGGTGCAGGTGCCTTCATCAGTGGTCACGCCGCCACCCCGCCGTCGAGCCGAATCGACTATGACTCGAACACCTTGGATTCGGCGAGTTTTGCAAAGTCTCTCGACCAGGAGCGCCGGCTGCTGGAGGGGCTTCAGGAAATAGCCCGAGACTCATCGCGCCTGATCGTGGGCGAAGGCGGCAGCCATTGGATGTACGCGGGTCTGCTCTCCGGATACCTGGCCGGCCTTTCCGGACCGAATCCGCATCGAATCCCGCTCCTGCTCGATTTCGACCTCAAGCTGCTGCACGGAGCCCATGTCAACGCCGGGGTGGGAACGACCGGACTGTTCTTTGGCAAGAATCCTCCCCCCGTTTCCGAGCGCACCAGCCGCAGCGCCTGGCTCGATCGATACATCGCCACCACTGTTGCGTATGGACATGCCGGGGTCTTGCCCGAAATCGATGACTGGGGCCTGGCCGCGGTGATGAAAACCTACTACCTCCTGGTGAAACTTCAGAACCGGTACCTGAACACGGAAGTCGAGTCAGTTCTCTACCATCGCGACGGCAGAATGCTCGAAGTTGCCGAGGCCCTGGTTTCCGGCGTCTATGAAGACAGCCAGGTCGAGGTGTTATATCGAAACGGGCTGCGCGTATGCGTCAACGGCAGCTGGTCCAACGATTGGACGGTCGAGCACCAGAGCAGGGAGTACAGGCTTCCCCCGGCTTCCTTCCTCGCCCATGCCCCGGATGGCCTTCTCGTCTTTTCTGCCGACCAGGGCAACGGGCGTATCGATTTTGCGGATTGCGGTGATTTCTTCTATTGCGACACCCGCGGAGAGCGCGCTTCCCTGGGCCCGGTCTCCCTTTCGGGAGCAGCCGCGGTCAGAACGGAAGCCTGGCAGATTGACGTCTATCCCATCGAATGCGAAGGCGACATCGAAATCAGACCCGAAAACCTGTGGCCTGACCGCAGGATGCCGCGTCTTCGCATCCTCGCCTTCCAGGAGGACGAGGACCAGCCGCAGGTGATCGCGGCAAACGTCTCGGCGGCATCTGTTACCCTGGAGCCCCGCGAGGGGATATGCAAATTCAGAATCACCCTTCCGGAATGGATGGTCGAACCAGGGAAGTAGGCGGCAATCCCCCGCTGAAAACCCGGAATTTCAGAAAGCCACCGTCCCGGCGTCTTCCACTGGCGGCGCCCTGGACAGGCTGCGCGGGCTGCGGATCATTCGAGGTGTGTCCCGGCTGAACAATACACCGGCACCCGGCGACGGGAAGGGATCCGCATTCCTCAGGGTCTGCGCCGGTGAAGTGGTTCCGCGTCGGCCTGTGTGGCTGATGCGCCAGGCGGGAAGAATCCTTCAACCCTACCGCGATCTCAAGAAACAGGCAGGATCGCTTTCAACCCTTTTCAATACCCCTGAGCTTGCTGCCCAGGTGACGTTGATGCCCGTCGAGATTTTGGGTGTCGATGCCGCCATCCTGTTTGCCGACATCTTCACCCCGGTCGAACCGATGGGCTGTGAGCTCGTATTCCAGCCTGGCCCGGTGTTGGCTTCTCCCGTTCGCACCAGGAGTGACGTCGGTCGCCTCCGCACCATCGACCCCGAGGAGGACCTGCCTCACGTGAGGCGGGAGATTGAGCTTGTACGCGCCGGGCTTCCCCACGGTGTGCCGCTCATCGGTTTCGCCGGCGCCCCGGTTACCCTGGCTACCTATCTCGCGGAAGGATCGGGTGCGCGCGAGTTCACCCACTTCAGGAGGTTGCTCCACGCGGATCCGGATACCGCAGGTCTGCTTCTGACCAAGCTTGCCGACGTGGCCATCACCTACCTGGAAATGCAAGTCGACGCCGGAGTCGATGCCGTACAGCTCTTCGACACCTGGATTGGCCAGCTCTCAAAAGCGCAGTTCGAAAGCATGGCACTGCCCGGCCTGGAACGGATCTTTGCGCAGCTCAGCCGCTTGCAGGTCCCGACCATCTATTTCGCAAATGATTCCGCTCACCTGCTGCCACTGCTGCCGCGTACCGGGGCAGATGTCTTCAGTATCGACTGGCGAACGGATATGCGCCTTGCCCGCGATCTGTTCGGCCCCTCAAGGCCGCTGCAGGGCAATCTGGACCCTGCGGCCTTGTTCGCACCGAGGGAACAGGTAGTAACCGCGACCCGGGAACTGCTGGACATGACGCGGGGTACACCCCATATCTTCAACCTCGGCCACGGCGTCCATCCCGAGACACCGATCGATTCCGTGCGAGCCATGATCGATACGGTGCATGAATACGCCGGCTGAAGGGGATCCTTCTTCAGGAGAACAACCGATGAACAGCGAAGAACAGGGGGTAACCAGGACACACGTTTTTTTCTGTGTCGACAAGGAAAGGCACGCTCAGTACGGCGGCGAGAAAGTGATCCGCGCCGAGCCGAAGACGATCACCGTACTCGGAAAACGGGTAGATGGCTGGGTAATTACCACCGAGCTTCCGGTGATCGACAAGACCATAACCTTGAGAGAGTCCCTCGACGGGGCCCGGGACGTGCAGGATCCCGAGTAAGCCGGCCTTCTCTACACGGCGGCCAGTACGCGGTCGAACAAGATCAATCCCGCCATTTTAGGCGGTCTTTTCGCCAGACTGCAACCTCCTCAGGCAGGGCGTCGAACTCTTCACCCGGTTTCAGGTAGATCCCGCTGAAGTCCCCCCGTGAGTCGAAACCGGGCCACAGTTCCGGAAACTCCTCGCGAAGCAATGTCATCACTTGGTTCAGTATTCCCTCGGCGTGGTAGGAAAGGACACGCTCCGACTCTCCCCGGCCTGAATCGTCGAGGTGCTGGGCGAGCGGAGCGCTGAGGAAAAAATCAAAAGCGATGACGTTGGACTGGTTGAGATAAAGGGAAACCCTGTAGGCCGGGTAACTGAGGCGAAGTCCGAGAAGTTCCAGTTTGAGGTTCAGCCAGTCGCGCTCCGTGACGGAACGGATAATCGTCAGGTCCTCCGAGCGGAGTTCTGTCGATCCCCGTGTCGGCATGAGAAATACAGTCCCGGCGACGGCGAGGGAATAGACTGCGGTAAGGCGGCGAATTCTTGGCATTTTCGAACTCCGACCTTGACGTATGGGAAAAAAAACGAGGCCCAGCGAAAACAGCCGAACCTCGCGAGTTCAGTCCCGGTTGCCTCGGACTCCTTCGGGTCCGCTATTCCGGGGACGAGAGCATTTCCTCCATGAAACGGACAATATCCCTGAATGAAATGTAACCGACCGGAATCCCGTCCTCGTCCACCAGTGGGACATGGCGGAAACCGTGAATCCCCATCAGATGCAGGGCATGGCTGATGGGATCGGACGGTTTGAGCGCTGACGGTCCAGGTGTCATCAGGCTCTCGACCGGGATGGCGGGGAGGTTTTCAATCAACCCCACCACCTTGTAGAGGACGTCGCGTTCGGTAAAAATACCGGCAAGCTCACCGCTGTTCCCGGTCACCAGCACACATCCCATGTTGCGGCCCTTGAGACGCGATATCGCTTCCTCTACGGATGTCTGCAGTTTCACGCATTCTGCCGGTCGCGGGTTCAACTCGAGCAGGGGACGCGTAAAGATGCTGGTCTCCGCCGCGGTCTCGACATCCTCCATGTACTGCTCGGAGAGGCTCTGGTTGCACTCCTCGCAGACATCGGTTCCGGCGATGTTGTCGTACCCGCAGGCAGGACAGATGGCACCCTGGCTTTCGACATTTCCGGAAAATCCCGTCACTGGGCTGTCCCATTCAGGTGTTCTTCCCCGGCAGATGGCGAGCTCCCGGGTGTGAAGGCTCCCCGCTCACCGGGCGCCGGGG
>JAPOZF010000749.1 GCA_026706165.1 Gemmatimonadota bacterium | reverse complement strand
GAATTCTGGCCGGACGCGGTCAGCACCGACATGCACACCCTCACCTGCGAGGGGCCGGGGTACGACCTGCCCACGGTAATGTCCAAGCTCCTCCATGTGGGCATGCCGCTGGAGGAGGTAATCCGCGCCTCCACGGTGAACGCCGCGGCGGCCATAGGCTGGCAGGACCGCGTCGGAACGCTGGGAGTCGGGCGGGAAGCGGACGTTGCGGTGCTCGCTCTCAACGAAGTGGATGTCGAGCTGGAGGACTGTCAGGGGCAGACGCGGCGCCTCTCCCGGCGCCTCGAGGCCGAGGCGGTCTGGAGGGCGGGGGAGCCGGCCGCAATCACCAGGCCGGAGCAGTGGCCGAATCCCGGGAACGCCGAGAAGGCCAGGGCCGGGTGGCCGCAGCTTCTGATCCGGGACGACACTCCGCCGTAATGTATGCGCCCCCGCACACCCCGGGAGGACCGGCCAGGGCAACCTTGCGCGCCGGGCGCATCGGGCCCCTCGTTTCTCACGCCTGATTTCAGGCGCAGGCACTGACCGCGGCACAGGGAGCCGAAATGTTCGATTTCAGCGGAAAGAATGCGGTGATAACCGGGGCCGGGGGGGCGATCGGCGGCGAGATCGCCCGCGGTCTCGCAGGTGCCGGGGCCAGGGTGGCGATCTGGGACATCTCGGAGGAGGCGGGCCGGAACAAGGCGGAGGAGATAAACGGACAGTCCCCGGCCGGAGAGGTCGCGGCCGTCCAGTGCGACGCCATGTCGAGGGAGAGCGTCGCCGCGGCCCTGGAGGAAACCCTCGACCGGTTCGGCACCGTGCACCAGCTCGTCAACGGCGCCGGGGGCAGCCATCCCACCACGACCACCTCTCCGGACCTCGAGTTCTTCGACATCGACCCGGAGAACGTCAGGAAGGTGATGGACCTCAACTACCTGACCGGGGTGATCCCGTCCCAGGCGGTCGGCCGGGTGTTCGCGGAGAACGAGGAGGGGGCGGTGGTCAACATCACCTCGATCGGGGGCGGCCTGCCCCTGGGGAGGGCGCTCGCCTATTCGAACGGCAAGGCGGCCGCCGACAGCTTCACGCGCTGGCTCGCCGTGCACATGGCCTCGACCTACTCCCCCAACATCCGCGTCAACGCCATCGCCCCCGGGTTCATGATAACCAACCAGAACCGCTTCCTGCTGCTCGACGAACGGACGCAGCAGCTGACCGAGCGGGGGGAGACGGTGGTGAAGAACGTGCCGATGGGGCGTTTCGGGGATCCTGTCGAGATAGTAGGCGCGGCCCTGTGGCTGCTGTCGGACCAGGCGACCTTCGTCACCGGGGCGGTCATCCCGGTGGACGGCGGGTTCTCCGCCAACTGCGGGGTGTGATGGCGGCGGGAGAGGCCCGGTCGGTCCCCGGATCGGTGAAGCGCGTCGGGGTGATCATCCCGACGGGCCTGCGCCGGGATCTGTTCCGGGCCGCTGACGAGGAGCGGTTGGACCGGTTGGCCGAGGTCACCTGGACCGACTCGGCGGAAAACCTGACGGTGCCGGAAGCCGTAGCCCTACTGTCGGGGTGTCACGTCGGGGTCGGTTCCTGGGGGACGCCCTACCCGGATGCCGGGCTGATGGCGGGATGCCCCGAGCTTGAGCTCTGGGTCCACGGGGCGGGTACGGTCAAGCACATGTTCGGCCCGCACCTGGAGGGGCGGCGCCTGACCGTTGCCTCGTGCGCCCCTGCGATCGCCGAAAACGTCGCCGAGATCACCCTGGCGCAGCTGATCGTCGGGCTGCGGCTCACCCTCGAGAACGGCGCGGCAAACCGCGCCGGGCCCGCGCCGCGGCCGCAGAGCAGCAGGACCCTTGCGCAGTCGACGATCGGTGTGATCGGGGCCTCGCTGGTGGGTCGCAGGGTCGTCCGCAACCTGCGGCCGTTCTCACCGGGAATCCTGCTGTACGACCCTTTTCTCGCCGACGGGGAGGCGGCCGAGCTCGGGGTCGAGCCGGTCCCGGATCTCGTCGAGCTCTGCTCGCGGTCCGACGCGGTGACCCTCCATACGCCGGCCCTGCCGGCAACAGCAAAACTGATGGGGGCTTCCCAGTTCCGGGCGATGAGGGACGACGCCCTGTTCATCAACACCTCCCGGGGCATGTGCGTCGATGAAGCGGCCCTGGCCGACGAGCTGGCCAAAGGGCGGCTGTTCGCCTTCCTCGACGTGTCGGATCCGGAGCCGGCCGCCCCCGACAGCCCGTTGCGGCGCCTTCCCAACGTCGTGTACAACTCCCACCTTGCCGGCGGCAGGGACTGGAAGATCGGCCGTCAGGTGGTCGACGATATCGAGGCGCACCTGAACGGCGGCAGCCCCCTGCACCCGGTGACCGCCGACATGCTGGAGCGGATCGCCTGAGGCCGCCGGCTCTGGTATCCCGAGGTCCGGCAGCGAAACCGCGATGATCGATACCGCGCAATTCCGGGAAAAAGGGTACCTCACCGGGCTGGAGGCCTTCCGCCCCGGGGAGCGTCCGCACCTGCTCGCGGTGTACCGGCGCCTGCGGGCGCTGCTGCCGCCGGGGATGCCGGCGGAACGCATGGACTGGTGGCACGCGCGCGACCGGGAGCTCTGGGAGATCTGCCGCGCCCCCCGCGTCCTCGACTGGGTGGAGGAGATCCTGGGACCCGACTTCTACATTTGGGGATCGCAGTTCTTCTGCAAGGACCCCGGGGACGCCCGCACCGTGCCCTGGCACCAGGACGCCTTCTACTGGCCGCTGTCTCCGCCGCGGTCGCTGACCGTCTGGGTGGCGGTGTCGGACGCCGACGAGGAGAACGGCGCCATGCAGGTGCTGCCCGGAACCCACCGGCACCGGCTTCCCCACGCGGCAACCGGCCGGGAAGGGGATGTCCTCGACTCCGGCATCGACCCCGGTGCCATCGACCCCTCCGGGGCGGTATCGCTGGTGCTGGAGGCCGGGCAGGCGAGCATCCACGACGACCGCATCGCCCACGGCTCCGGGCCGAACCGGTCGGGGCGGCCCCGCCTGGGGCTGACGATCCGGTTTTCGGCCGGGGAAGTCAGGTGCGACACCTCCGTATGGCCTTTCTTCAAGGCTTTCTGGTGCCGCGGACGCGACCGCTGGGGCCACAACCCGGCCGGGGCGCCGCCGACGTCCAACATGAGCGAATTCGAGAACGTGACCCCGGGAACCGCCGAGCGCTAGCAATCTCGGCCTGCAGGAGAGGAGATACCGTGACTGCGAATACCAATGGCCATGCCGATGTCGTTCCGATGACGGAGGAACAGAAGTTCGTCTTCGATCTCAAGGGCTGGATCGCCATCCCCGGCGTCCTCGACGACGACGAGATAGAAGCGGTGAAAGCCCACGTCATCGCCCTGAAGGAGGACCCCGATTCGCTCGACCCGCTCGAGCGCTACGCGGTGTCCGGCCCCTCCCAGATCCTGCTCGACCACCCGGTGGTGGTCGGGGTGCTGCGGGAGATACTCGCCGGGGACCGCAGCGAGGACTGCTACGGCTTCCGCTGCGAGAACGGCTTCAACATGTTGCGCCGCAGCGACTTCAAGGGACTCGCTCCGCACGGTGGCGGGGTCGGCACCGGCATGTTCGCCTACCAGTGCGTCAACCGGGGGATCTTCAGCGGCCTGACCCGCGTCGTCTGGGAGCTGAACCCGGTCGAGGAAGGGGACGGGGGCACCCTCTTCATGTCCGGGTCGCACAAGGCGAACTTCCCGATTCACGAAGACCACCGGAACCTGGACTCGCCGCTCTTCGAGTCGTACGTCTGCCCTCCCGGATCGGTGGTGATTTTCTCCGAGAGCGTCTGTCACGCCGGTCCGCTCTGGACCAACGAGGAACGGCCGCGCATCGCCGTGTTCAACTGCTACAGCCGCGCCGAGTCCCAGTACCACAAGACCAACCTGCCCCTCGAGGTCATACAGACCATGCCCCCGAAGCGGCAGACCCTGTTCCGCGGAGTCTGGGTGCACGATTTCTCGCGCGGCCAGCCGAACGACTACTTCAGCCCCGAGAACCTGGCCTTTTAGTGCCTTCGCGCGTGAATCGGAGTAAGAAACGAGAGCGCTGCTGCGCCCGGCTCGCAAGGCGCCTGAGCGAGTCGTATGGGGTGAGTAGGGCGAGCGAAGGCAACACCGGGAGCCGGAGTTCATCGGGGGACGGATTCACGCGGATTTGCGCGCGCAGGCACAAGCCGTGAGCAATCCCAACGTAGAGCCCCT
>JAPOZF010000033.1 GCA_026706165.1 Gemmatimonadota bacterium | reverse complement strand
CCTGGGTCGACCACCGGCTGAACAACGCGGTCGACGCCCTCTTCGGCTTCGCGCCGGGCCTGCTGCTCACCGCCTCCGGCCTGGCGCTGATGGCCGGATACGTGGTGCGTTTCTTCGCGCTGGGGTACCATTCGATCGATGCCGGTTTCGCCCGCATCCCGCCGCGGTTCGACGAAGTGGGGCGGGTGCTCGGCCTGCGGCCGGGAGGAGGGCTGCTGCACGTCGCGCTGCCGAACCTGCGGCCCGCCCTGACGACGGCGTCGATCCTGATGGTCGTCGAGATGCTGAAAGAGCTGCCCCTGACGCTGATCCTGCGGCCGTTCCGCCTGGAAACTCTGGCCACCAACGTGTTCCGGCTGGCCGGCAACGAGCAGCTCATCGCCGCGGCCCCGTACGCCCTGGTGCTCATCGCCGCCGGGCTCGGCCCGGTCCTGATCCTCAACCGCGTGGGTGCGGCCGGCCCCGGTCTTCCGCGGCCCCGCTGACCGCTTGTCCATGCTCCGCCACCGGCCTCCGCCCAACCCTCAGGCACCCTCCGGGGGCGGCCTGACGCTCAGCTCCGTATGCAAGCGGTTCGAGGGGAGCCCGGCGCCGGCGGTGGACGGGGTTTCCCTCGCCGTGGAGGAGGGCGGGACGACCGCGGTCCTGGGTGAAAGCGGCAGCGGCAAGACCACGCTGCTGCGGCTGGTGGCCGGGTTCGAGGAGCTCGACGCCGGCACCATCGAAGTGGGCGGCCTGCCGGTCGCCGACAGCAGGGGCTCCCTGCCGCCGGAGGAGCGCAACGTCGGCGTCGTCTTCCAGGACACGGCGCTGCTGCCCCACCTGACGCTGCGGCAGAACATCGCCTTCGGACTGCGCCGCATGCCGGAAGGGGAGCGCCGGCGGCGGGTCGACGAGGTGGTCGACCTGGTGCAGGTGGGGGACGCCCGGGACCGGTTTCCGCACCAGGTCTCGGGCGGCCAGGCGCAACGCGCCGCGGTCGCCCGCGCCCTGGCCCCGCGGCCCCGGGTGCTGCTGCTGGACGAACCGCTCAACAACCTCGACGGACCGCTGCGGGCGCAGCTCATCGAGGAACTGCGGGGGATTCTCGCCCTGCGGACCACCACGGCCCTGTTCGTCACCCACGACCGGGACGAGGCGTTCAACATCGCCGATCAGGTGGCCGTGCTGCGAGGCGGCCGGCTGCAACAGACCGGAACGCCGGAGGAGCTCTACTGGTCGCCGGCCAACGGCTTCGTCGCGTCTCTTCTTGGAAAGACCAACCTGGTACCGGTTCGCCGCATCGGCGGCGACTGGGTCACCGACCTGGGGCCGGCCGGCAGGGCGCAGCCCATCGACGCCGACGGGCAGCCCGTGGTATCGATCCGGCCCGGGCAGGTGTGCGTAGGGACGGAGGAAGCCGGCGGGGCCAACCGCCCAGGCAGGGTGGTGACGGCGCGGTTCCTGGGGGAGACGCGGGAGCTGACGATCGAGCTGCAGGGCGAGGGCGGCCGGCTGCGGGTCACCGCTCATGTCGACGCGGCCGCGCGCTTCAGCGCCGGGGACCGCGTGTTCGTCTCCGTCGTGCCGTAAACCCCGCGCCGATGCGCAGGGCAATCCCTGGACCATCCCTCAACCAGGGCGACGGTGCGGGACGAGTCGGCGGAGCGCCCGTTGCATCGTTCCCCGGTTCAATGCGGGGTGCCCTGCCACCGACGCTGAAGGCCAATATTCAACCAACAGCCGAAGGATTTCCCCATGGCAAGTCAGTTTCTGGTGGATGGCGACCTGTTCGTCGAAGTGGTGGACAACGACGACGGAGGAGGGTTTTCTCCCAAACGGGTCGAGGAGCTCTCCCGGGCGAACAAGGAAGGCCGTTATGACGAGATCGCTTTCCCGTTTGAACGGGCGAACGGTTACAACGGGGTGCGCCAGCTCTACAGCCGGCGCGGCCCGAAGGAGAACATCTTCCGGACGGCATGGGGGAGCAGCCTGAACTTCGAGTTCATCTACGACCGGTCCGGCCGGTCGATGATTCCCCGTTGGCTCGGGGGCAGGCTCGGAACCCCCCCAACGCCGAGCCGGCTCGTCCGGCTCGACGACAACTCCGTCCAACTGACCACCTCGATCCCCGAACCCCGCCGCATCGAGGTCAGCACCACTTTCACCCTCGTTCCGCCCCATTACATCGATCTGGAAACCGCGTGCGTTGCCCACCCCGGCGCATTCGAGGGGGAGTGGCTGGGGCTGTTCTGGGCGAGCTATATCCACAACCCCGAGAACAAGACCACCTGGTTCCTCGGCCGTCCGGACGAAAACGGCCCCGAACAGTGGATTGAATCGATAGGGGAACAACCACGGGGCGGGCGTGTCTTTGCAGGCGAAGCGGATACGCTGGTCGAGGGGGAGCCCGATCCGAAGGGCGGCCTGTTCCACAACATCCGGCCTGCCCGGTATGCGCATCCGTTCTTTTTCGGGTGCTGGCGCGGCATGATGCTCGAACTGATGTTCAAAAGCTCCGAGTCCCTTCGGTTCGCCATTCAGCCGACAGGGGGCGGACGAATCCGGCGTGGGACTTTGCCATCCTCATAAAGAATTGCCAACCGTTGACCCGGTATACCTTCAGTGCCCGAGCGGTCTTCAAGCCGTTCGTGAGCCGTGAAGACGCGTGGGAAGAGTATCGGAACTGGACGGGTGGTTAGCCTGAGTGCTGCCGGCGCGGACCCGCGCCGCCGGTCACTCCGATGTCTCCACCTCGATGGGTGTGCACCTTCCTAGCGCGCCCACGGGGGCTGACCTACCGCACTTCCGCCAGCGAGACCGTCCTGCGTTCCCTGGCCGAAACCGAGACGGCTGCGGCGATCTCGACATCCAGCAGGGCATCTTCCGGAGGATTGCGGGCTTGGCGGCGGCTTTCGATTGCATCGAGAAACGCGGCAGCCTGCCGGACATGTGGAGACGGCTCGGTCTCAAAGGCATGAACCTCTGAACCACTCCCACGAAAAACGGTGATGGAATCCTTGCCGGGCGGGCTTTCGGCATTCGGCTGAATCCCTCCCTCCGCGCAGATGAAGCGCGGCTGGGGGTCGGGCATGCCCTCCGGGCCGATGTAGCTGGCCGTGGCCGAAGCGAAGGCGCCGTTCTCGAATCCGATCAGGGCCCCGCAGGTCTCCTCCACTACGCGGCCGGGAGCGGTATTCCGCATCCGGTTGGCCATCGCGGAAACGGTGACCGGCTTGCCGAGAATCCAGCGGACGGCATTGAGATAGCAGTAACTCATGTGGGTCAGGGGCATCCCCCCGCTCGCCTCCTGGTCGCAGTACCACCCGTCCGGGTCCGGGTTCCACAGGGCCATGGTCACGGCCATCACCGGAGCCCCGAGCTCACCTCCGGCCACGAGGCGCCGGATCTCCTCCCAGGCAGGGTCGTACCGGCGCTGGAACCCGGCCTCCACGATCCGGCTGTTCCTGGCCGCCAACTCCACGATCCCGCGCCCGGTGTCCGTGCTTGAAGCCAGGCATCCGCCAACGAGGAGGTCGTAACCGGCCTCCAATGCCCAAAGGGAGACCTCGTCCTGAACGCGATGCGGAACCTCGATCAGGACCGCGTCCGGCCGGGTTTCCTCCAGGCGGCGAAAGTCATCGAAGAAAGCCCCGCACTCCAGCTCGGCCGCGCAGCTTTCGGCGCGCTCGGAGCGCCGGGCGGCGACCCCGCAGATCTCGGCGCGGCCGGTCTCCAGAAACGCCAGGCCCCGGGTCCGGGCCATGTTCCCGGCTCCTGCAACCGCTATCCGCTGTTTCGACATTTCGCTATCGCTCCCGCTCCTTGAGTAAAAGTCATCGAGCCGGTCGCGGGCTTGGTGCCCGGCTCGACTTCAGCAGTCTGCGGCGTATCCCGGAGCGCCCACTGCCAGGAGCGGACCATTCGCAGCCGGAACTGGAACTACCTGATGGACCCGCCGGCCTGAGCACTTTCCGCTACCCGGTTTCTGCGAGAACCGCCTTCAGTCGCTCCGGGTAGTTCGTCAGGATCCCGTCAACGCCGATGTCGATGAAACCCCGCATGTCTTCAGGGGTGTCCGCATAGAAGACGTGGACAATCCGTCGCGCCGCATGTGCCTTCCGGACAAAGTCCCGGGTCGTGATGTCACGCCCAGGCTGCATCGTCCGGAGACCCATCTCCACCGATTTCCGGAGGTACTCCTCCCGCGTGCGCCCGGCGCGGAAGATCCGGCACTCGATGCGCGGGTCG
>JAPOZF010000748.1 GCA_026706165.1 Gemmatimonadota bacterium | reverse complement strand
AGGGCGAGCATCTCCGGGAACTCGCTGAAGTGGTAGTACCAGGAACCGACCGCGGTGATGTCGCGGCGGATGAAGTCGGCGCTGGGGGACAGCTCGACCTCCGGCTGCTCCCCGTTGAAGATCACGGTGCCGGCGGTGCGCACGGCGCGGAAGCACTGCCTCGCGGTCTCGGGGCGGCCCGCGGCCTCGATGCAGACGTCGGCCCCCCGGTTCCCGGTCAGCCTGCGGATCTCCTCCGGCACGTCCCCGGTGACGCCGGCGTCGATGGCATGGGCGGCCCCGAGCTTCACGGCGAGGTCGAGCCGCTCCCGGGAGACGTCGACGGCGATCACCTGCCTGCCGAGCCAGGTCTGCATCAGGGTGTTGCCGAGGCCGATGGGCCCCATTCCGAAAACCGCGATGCAGTCGACAGGATCGTTCCTGAGCTTGGTCGAGGTGTGGTAGGGGACGCCGAACCCGTCTCCGGACAGCAGCACCCCCGCGTCCCAGGGAACGTCGTCGGGCAGCAGGTGGCAGGCCCTGGCCGCGGTGACGAAGCGCTCGGCGTGGGTGCTGCCGTGGTAGGTCCACTGCTCGCACCAGGTGTACTGGCCGCGGGCGCAGCAGGGGCAGTCGCCGCAGCCGCTGATGGCGCTGACCCCGACACGCTGTCCCACCCTCGGGGCGCTGACGCCGGGACCCACCTTGGACACGACGCCGGCCGCCTCGTGTCCCGAGTTGCCGCTTTCCATGCCGTCACCCCGGTAGGCTTTCAGCTCGCTCCCGCACAGGGCGGAGACGCGGGTGTCGACGAGAACTTGGCCGGGGCCCGGTTCCGGGTCGGGGGCGTCGATGCAGGCGACCTTCCCGTTACCGGGGAGCTTCAGGGATTTCATGGCGCTTCAGGCTAAGCCGCATGCAGGCCCTCCGGTCGAAAGACATCCCACCGCGTCCTGGGACGACACCCCGAGCCAGCTTTCATAACGAAACGTCGAGCGGCAGCTCCGCCTCGAGGTCGACGGGGCGGCCCGCGGCGATGGAGCGCCTGACGGCGGCCTCGACCTGCAGCTCCCGCAGGCCGGCTGCTCCCGGGACCGGAGGCGGCTCCCCGTCCCGTATCGACTGCAGGTAGGCGGTGACGGACCTGGCGAACGAGGCCCTGTACTGGTCCCAGCGGGACTTGTCCTTCGGTATGGCGTGCAGCTCGCTGCGGCCCTCGGCGTGATCGAGCACCTCCATGTCGCCGTCGAGGTCGCGGAGGTGGATGCGGCCCCCCTCGAAGTTCAGGGTCAGCTCGAAGAGCGGGAAGGTCCAGTCGAGGGCGGAGGTGCCGATCAGGGTGCCCGCGGCGTCCCCGGCGGTGCGCATTGTAGCGGTGACGTCCTTCGTCGCCTCGCGGTCCCCCCGGGTCCCTTCGCTCTCCAGGGCGGCGAGCTCGGCTACCGGTCCCGCGAAGAAATGGACGAGGTCGATGGCGTGGCTCCAGCAGGCGAAGTGGACCAGCCCGGTGAAGTTCACCACCGCCCCGAAGGAACGCTCGGCGACGATCCGCTTCGCCAGCTGCACCTGGTCGAAGAAGCGGTAGTTGAAAACCATCGCCGTCTCGCAGCCGCAGGCATCCGCCTGCCGCATGAGGGTGCGGGCGTCGAGGAAGTCCTGTTGCCTCACCGCGGCCTGCCCGTCGCGGGCGACCAGCGGCTTTTCGAAGAACAGCCGCCTCGGGCGGTGCTTCAGCAGGGCGGACGCGGCCTCGAAGCGGTCGTTCTCCTTCGTCAGCACGAGTATCGCATCAGGCTCCCAGGCGACCAGGTCCCCCGGCGACGGGAACGCCAGGCCCCCGAAGTCCGCAGCGAACTGCTCCGCCTTGCTCGGGGTGCGGTTGCAGTAGCCGAGCTCGACGTCCTTCTCGGCGGTCAGGCAGGGCATGTAGTTGGCCCGGGCGACGTTGCCGGTCCCGGCGATGCCGATCTTCAAGGTCATTTCAGATTTCCTTGGGTGCTTGCAGGTTGCCGGGAGCGCGCGGGTGGCCGGAGTCGGCGAAGAACGTGGTTTGCCCGCTCAATGATCTCAGGCCGCCCGGGACCGGACCGGACAGTGGCGATGGCGTCACAAGCTCTTCTCGATCTTTGCCGCGACCTCGTCCACGTGGCGCACGCCCTGCAACCTCTCGACGATCATCCCTTCGGAATCGACGAGGTAGTACGTAGGTATGTGGTTGACGTTGTATGCCTTGGCCACGTCCGCCCCCCAGCCCCCGGCGTTCGCGTGCACGCCGCCGATACCGTGCTCGTCGATGGCCCTTCTCCAGGCGGCCTCTTCCTCCAGGGACACCTTGAGGAAGACCACGGCCCCGGGGTCCGTCTTCTCCTCGATCCGCCGCAGGAAGGGGAGATCCCGGATGCAGGGCGCGCACCAGCCGGCCCAGAAATCCAGCAGGACCGCCTTGCCCTTGAACCGGCTCAGCGATACCGGCTCCCCGTCGAGACCGCGGAGGGTGAAGTCGGGCGCCGGCTTTCCGGGCTGCAGCATCAACGTCTTGTCCATGGCCTTCAAGACGGCAGCTGAAAGTTCCGGATAAGGGTTGGCCGCCTGGAATTCCTTCCATTTTCCGAGGGCCCACCTCGAAGGTTCCCCGCCCGTCTTGAACCCGTCGATCAGCTCGCGGGCGAGAAACCAGTAGAGCACTCTCCCCTCCAGCCTCTTTCCGGCCAGGTCGTATCGTTTCGGAATACGCCGCCCCCATTGCGGGTCGGTATCGGCGTAAATCGAGTCGAGCCGGTCCCTGGCCTCCGCCGGCAGGCCCAGACTCGACAGGTCGATCTCCTCGGACAATCTGCCCCTTCTCCTGAAGGACTCCAGCCGTTCGTTTCCGGGCAGCTCGATGACCAGCGCTTCCCCCGTGGTATCGATCCCCGGGGTTGCTATCTCCCTGGAAATCTCCGGGACGTACGACCTGTTGTGCCTGTCAAAAAAGGAGTCGAGCCGCGCTCCGTCGACCTCCGACAGCCCGAATTTCCCCAGGTCGAACTGCTGGGAAAACGCCGGCGTAGCGCGGTTTTCGTACAGGGAGTCGAGCCGGGCGGCGGCCGCATCCGACAGACCCGCCCGCGAAAAATCGTACTGATCGGACAACCTGGCGGCGGGCGGGGCCTCCTCCAGTTCCCTGTCCAGGCTCTGCACCAGGAAGGGGCGGTAGTTCTGCACGCCGATGGCCCTTTCGTCGACCAGGGAGACATCCTCGAGAAAGCCGTAGTACTCCGGGGTGATTCCCCGGTTTTCCCCGCGGTTGACACGGCGGTAAATGGCCGGATAGGTGATCATGCGCTCGGCCCACCCGTACTGAACGAAAGCCTCGGCGTAATCGATGAACCCCTGGGAGAGGGCGTATTCCTCTTTCCCCTCGGCCAGCCGCTCGAGCTGCTCCCGCCGCCACTTGTCCATCCCGCCGGTGAAGTCCTCCACCTCCAGGGTTTCGTAATTGAGGCGCAGGGGAAGAAATCCCGAGAGTCGCCCGGCTATGAAGCGGTTGTTGTCCGCGTTGCGGCCCCGGAACCGGAAAGAAGGGGAGAGCCAGCCTGTTTCCATGACCACCTCCAGGCTGTCCCCGGGCTCGACGAAGAGGACGAGATGACGGGTGTCGTCGAGAAGGGGCTCCAGCCATTGCTTCCACCCCGGCGGGGGCTCTCCGTTGTGGTAATGCCCGACGACGAGGGTGCCCCGGGTGACGGGCAGGGTGAGGGTGAAGCGGTTGCCGCCGTCGAGGACGACCTGTTGAACGGTTTTCTCCAGTGCCTGCGGGGAGATGTAGTCGATGGTGAATTCCCGCAAGGTGGGATTGATGATTTCGACGCTGATGGTCGCCTGCCCCGGCCCGTCTGAAGGGTTTTCCGCGGCCGCGCTGATGCTCGACGCCGCCACGAGCGCGGCAGTCAGGAAATGTGGGTATCTGTTGGTCATGGGACGTACCTCCGGTTTCCAGCGGTGCAGCAAGGGAGGGAGGCGCCGGAGCTTGTCAGGAGCGTGTCGGGATCAGCACCTCAAAATCCTGCGTCGTGCAGCCGCCGATAGGCGCCGGTATTCTCGAGCGCCTCGTTTCTCGCGGCGAAATCCAGGGGGGTCTCGCCCTCCGCGTTTCGCGCGGCCGGGTCGGCTCCCGCGTCCAGAAGCATGGTTGTGACTGCGGGGGTTTTGTTGAACCTGGCGGCAAGATGCAGGGAAGTGTTGCCGTTGCTGTCTCGTGCGTTGGTGTCAG
>JAPOZF010000679.1 GCA_026706165.1 Gemmatimonadota bacterium | reverse complement strand
GGGTTCCCCGGTCATCCGCCGGCGTTCCGGATCACTGGGGAGACACGGCGCTGCAGGTGAAGCCGCCGTCTACGACCAGCTGGGTGCCGGTGACGTACTTCGCCTCGTCCGAGGCGAGGAAGAGGGCGGCGTAGGCGACGTCCCAGGCGTCCCCCTGCCTGCCCATCGGCACCTGCGCGTCCCTTATCGCGATCATCTTCTCGACGTCCCCGCCCGAGTACGCCTCGGCCACCGACTTCTGCGCCATCGGGGTGTTCATCAGGCCGGGGAGGATGCTGTTGCAGCGGATGTTGCGCGCCGCGTACTGCAGGGCGACCGACTGGCTGAACTGGATCACCGCCGCCTTGGTGGCGCTGTAGGATATGTAGGGAACGCCGAGCCAGCGGATGCCGGAGATCGAGGCGACGTTGACGATGGCTCCGCCCCCCTGGCGCTCCATGTGCGGCAGCACGCTCTTGCAGGTGAGGAAGACGGACTTGAGGTTGACGTCGCAGACGAGGTCCCAGTCCTCCTCGCTGCTTTCCACCGGGCCCCCGAGCCGCAGGATGCCGACGTTGTTGTGGAGGACGTCGACGCGCCCGTACAGCTCGATGCAGCGGGCGGCCATGGCCTCGACTTCGTCCCCTTTCGACACGTCGCACGCGGCGACGCTGCACTCCCCTCCCTCGGCGGCGATGATGCCGGCGGTCTCCGCCGCCGCCTCCGGTACGACGTCGACGGCGAGCACCCTGGCCCCCTCGCGCGCGAACAGCACCGCGGCGGCCTTGCCGTTGCCCCATCCGGGCCCTATGGAGCCGGCGCCGCAGACGATGGCGACCTTGTCTTTCAGTCTGTCCGCCATGGGAGGCTCCTCTGTTTTCGGGTTTCGGTGCCGTACTATATGCGCAACCGGAACGCAGTCAATCGACGATTAACCGGTGCTGCGCGCGTAATCGAGCGGCCGGATTCACGCCGAATTGCGCAGCCAGGCACTTTGGAGGACGGCATGTTTCCAACCACCGTGATCGGCAGCCTGCCCAGGCCGGAATGGGTGCGGCAGCTCATCCTCGAAAGAAAGGCGGGAGCCCTGTCGGAGGCCGAGGCCGACGGCATCCTCGACGGCGCCATCGAATCGGCGATCCTGCTGCAGGAGCGGGCCGGCCTCGAGGAGATAACCGACGGCGAGTGGCGGCGCGAGAGCTACGTCAAGGTGTTCGCCGAGCGCGTGCGGGGGTTCCGGCCCGACCTCACCGTCAGCGGCCTTCCGTACCCGGCCGTGGTCGAGCCGATAGAGTACCACCGCCCGATTGCCGCAGAAGAGGTCCGCTTTCTCAGGAGCCGCACCGGCCGGCGCGTCAAGGCGACGATACCGGGGCCGTACACCATCGGCCGCCGTATGTGGCACGAGGAGCACTCGCGCGAAGCCTACCCGCACCCCTCCGACCTGATGCGCGCCTGCGCCCCGGTCCTGCGGCAGGAGATCGAGCTGCTGAAGGAGGCGGGGGCCGACACCGTGCAGCTCGACGAGCCCTGGCTCTGCGTCCTCGTCGATCCGGCGAAACGGGCCGAGGACGGCATCGAGGACATGCAGGCCGAGATCGACCTCTGCGTCGAGGTCGTCAACGCCACCCTCGAAGGGGTGACCGGCATAACCACCGGCCTGCACCTGTGCCACGCCCACTTCGACCACCGCCACGGCAGCGAGGGGGCGCTCGACCCGATCATGTCCGGGCTCGCCCGCATTTCCGTCGACGTCGTTTCGCTCGAGCTGGCCACCCCGGTCTCGGGCGGCATGGGGTGCCTGGCGTCTTTCCCGAAGGACGCCAGGCTCGGGCTCGGGTGCATCGACCACTGCGACCGCGAAATCGAGACCCCGGAACTGGTGGCGTCGCGGGTCGAGGAGGCGATGAAGTACGTCGACAAGGAGCGCATCCTCCTGCATCCGGACTGCGGCTTCTCGCCGTCGGTGCAGAACCCGATGGACCTCGACGAGGCCTACCTGAAGCTGAAGGCGATGTGCCTGGGAGCGGAGCTGCTGCGCTCGCGCCACGGGTAGGGCCAGGCGCCGGCCCCGCAAGCGGTCAACCCTGGCTCGCCGGCACGCCCAGAACCCTGAGGATATCCTCAGCCGGCGCGAACCCGCGGATCTCGACGGCGCGCCCCGGATCGGGACAGGTCAGGCGGTAGCGGTTGAGCCAGACCGCCGCCAGGCCGCACCCCAGGGCGCCGAGGACGTCGTTCTCCCAGGAATCCCCGATCATCGTCACCCGCTCCGGCGCCGCGTCCAGCCCGGCGAGGGCGTGCCGGAAGATCGCCGGGTCCGGCTTGGCAGCTCCCACTTCCCCGGAAATCGCCAGGGCGTCGAGGCCGTCGGGGCGGATGTCGAAGGACTCGAGCTTTCCCCGCTGCCGCGCTGACGGGCCGTTGGTGACCACCCCGATCTTCACCCGTCCGCGCAGGGCCTCGAGCAGCCCGGGGACGCCCGGCACCAGGCGCGCGTTCGACTGCTGCTCGCGGGCGTACGCCGCGGCGGCCTCGGAAACCGCTCTTTCCTCCGCATGCACCCCGTAGCGGGCGCAGATGCCGCGCATGCGCTCGAGGCGCGCCTCGTCGTCGGAAAGGCTGCCGTCGAGGGTGCGCAGGTAGTTGGCGTGCAGCTGCTCGTCGTGGACGAGCTCCAGCTCCTCGATCGGCACCGGCGCCAGCGCCGGCAGCAGTTCCTGGACCGCGCGCAGCCCGTGCCGGCGCGAGTACTGGAAATCGATCAGGGTGTCGTCGAGGTCGAAGAGGACCGCCTGCACCCTGGGAGAGCTCATGAACCGTTCGATCCCGGCCCCGTCCTTCCGGTGCGGTGCGGGAAGTTTCCCAATCTCATTTTTTCAATCCTCGGGGGTCAGCTCGTTTCCCTTCGCCCGTTCCCTCTACATCCACCGCTTCTCCTCTCAACCGAAGAAGTCCTCCCGGTGCGCCCGCAGGTCGATCTCGAAGGTCCAGGCTCCGGGCTTCTGGCTCGCCAGGCTCCAGTACGCCTCGGCCACCGCGTCGGTGTCCATCACCGGCTCGTCGGCGTCGACGCCGGCCTCGCGCAGCTTCGGGGTGTCGAGCAGGCCGTCGATGATCACGTGGGCGACGTGCACTCCCCGCGGCCAGAGCTCGCGCGCCAGGGACCAGGCGAGCCCGCGCACCGCGAACTTGGCGCTGCTGAAGGCGGCGGCGCCGCCGCGGCCGCGGATGCTCGAGGTCGCCCCGGTGAACAGGATGGTCCCCGAGCCCCTTTCCGCCATGGGGCCTGAGACCTCCTTGCTGCAGAGGAAGGAGCCGAGGGCGCAGACCCGCCAGGAGCGCTCGAACTCCGCCGCGGTGAGGCCGTCGAAATCCCCCCAGGCGGCGTTGCCGGCTTGGTTGATCAGCACCTCGACCTCCCCCAACTCGGCGCGCACCCTCGCGAAGGCGTCGCCGACCTGCGCCGGGTCGGTGATGTCCGCGGATATGGCGAGGGAGTCCCGGCCGGCTTCGCGCAACTGCTGAGCCAGGCTGGTGATGAAATCTGGCGAGCGCGCCAGCAGCGCGGTGTCGTACCCCTCGTCGGCGAACTTGATTGCCAGCGACGCTCCCAGACCTGAGCCGACGCCGGAGATTACCGCTGTCCTTGCCATGTCGTCCTTTCGGTGAACCCTGTTGGAGATCCGGGCGGCCGCCTCGGGGCGGTAACCGGATTGCTCCCGTCCGCCCGGTCCCGCCCTGCGTGAACTGCGCTTCGCGCACAACCCTTCGACTGGACGACCCTTTCAGTCGAGGCGGGAAACTCCTCGAGTGCGGCCGCGGGTCGAACCGGTCGGGCGACCAGGTTGCCGCCGCAGTTCGGGCAGACACCCTTCAACCTGTCGTCGGCGCAAGAACGACAGAACGTGCACTCGAACGAGCAGATCATCGCATCGGCGGCGTCGGGCGGCAGGTCCCGGTCGCAGCATTCGCAGTTCGGGCGCAGTTCGAGCATGTCGTTGTTCCGTCGGCGGTGATGCGCGTCTCTCGGGCCCTCACCTCTCCGGCACTCCCCCCGGGTTTTTCCGCAAGGATCGGCTTCGCCCACGCTGCTCGTTGGACAGCGCCGGGCGGTTGCGTAGCATAGGTGGAAACCGGAGCGGGGAGCAACCGGATTGCAGGATGACAGGCTGGCGATAGGGATCGACGCCGGGACCGGGGGCGTGCGCGCCCTCGCGGTCTCGACCTCCGGGGAGGTCGCCGCCGCGGCTAGGCAGCCC
>JAPOZF010000724.1 GCA_026706165.1 Gemmatimonadota bacterium | reverse complement strand
TCACTGCCTCCCTTGTTCCGGTCGGTGTGATACTTGAGTGCCTGCTTGCGGTAAGCGCTCTTTATGTCCGCTTCCGAAGCCTCTCGCTGAACCCCGAGCACTTCGTAATAGTCCCGTTTCGCCATCAGGCCCCGCCCCGGGAACGCCTGTCAACCGTCGCTGGCTTCACTTTCCTCCTTTTCGGCAGGAGCCCTGCCGACGACTACCCGCGCCGGCCGCAAGACCTTCTCCCTCAGCCGGTACCCCTTCTCCATCTCTTCGAGGATCGTTCCGGGCTCGCAGTCGGCGCTTTCCACTTCCAGCATCGCCTCGTGGAGGTTGGGATCGAAGGGATTCCCCACCGCCTCGATCTCCTCGAGCCCGTAGCCGTTCAGGATCGTCTGGAACTGGGACAGGATGAGCTCCACACCCTGTTTCAGGGACCGGGCTTCGGCGGCCTCCTGGGCGAGGGCCCGCCTCATGTTGTCCATCAGGGGAGCGATCTGGAGCAGGAGGTCGCGCAGGGTTTCCTCGCGCGACTCCGCCCGCATGCGGACGGCGCGCTTGCGAAAGTTGTCCAGCTCCGCGGCGGCCCTGAGGTACCGATCGTAGTTTTCGGCGGCTTCGGCGCGCGCTTTTTCCAGCTGCACGAACGGGTCGTCGTCCTGCGGAACATCCCCTTCCTCCGGAGGTGCCTCCCCTTCGCTGCCACTGTCCCGGGGTCCGGTCGGATCCTGGGAAGCTGCAGCCTCTCCGGAGCCGGCTTCAGCTCCGGGGGCGACCTCGTCCCCGGAATCGTCCCGGGCCTGCGACAGGTCCGGGGTATCGACGAGCGGCTGCCCCCCCCCGTCGGCCCGACTGCCGTTCGCCCGGGTCTCCTGTTCGCTGCCGTCGTTTTCGGAAGGCGAGGTCTCCTCGCTGGTGAATCCTGTCATGCCCCCCCTGTTCTCCACTCTGCCTTGTGATGGGTTGGTCGGCGATCAGCCCGGCCGCTTCACGGCGGGCAATGCGTAGATGGAAGCCACTGCCTGAACGTCAACTGACGAAGTCGGCGGCGCGGGATGCGGTGTAGTTCAGCATGGCGAGGAGACGTTTATAGGGCATCCGCGTCGGACCGATTATTCCCAGAACGCCAACGGCGTCGCGGGCGGCGTAGCTGGCCGTTACCACGCTGCACTGGCGCATCTCCACGGGCTCGTTCTCCTCCCCTATCGTCACCACCACACCCTCGCGCCCTGCCAGCAGGTCGGCGAGGTCCTCCTTGCGCTCCAGCAGGTCGACAAGCCCGGCGACTTCGGACGAATCGCTGAACTCCGGCTGTTCGAAAATGTGGCGGGCTCCGGCTACAAACAGGCCGTGTCCGCGGGGAGCCAGCAGGGATTCGATCTCGTCCAGAACGACCCGCAGCAGCTGCGGGTGCGGGATCCTCATGCCACCCAGCCGCTCTCTCGCAGTCGACTTGATCTCGCTCATCGTGAGGCCGGCCAGACGCTCATTGAGCAACTGCCTGACGGCATTCATACCGGCCTCCGAGACCTCGGAGTCGACCTCGATAACCAGGCTCTGAACCGGACCGAGGCCCAGGGTCGCCACCAGCAGGAGCTGCTGCGAGGTCAGGCGCACCAGTTCGAGTTTCCGGAAAACCGCCTGCTCGAACCGGGGCGCAAGGGCCAGCCCGAGTTGGTTGGAAACGTCTCCCAGGATGGCGGCGAGTTGAGCGTGAATCTCGTCGGCGCGAACCTGCTGGAACACCTCCTCCAGACTGCTCCGCAGCGACTCCAGCTCCTCTGCGGACAGGTCCAGTGTCTGCGTTTCCCCCTCGTCGACAAAGAAGCGGTAGCCCTCGTCCGTGGGCAGCCTTCCGGCGGAGGTATGGGGCTGCTGAACCAACCCCTTGCGCTCCAGGCTCGAAAGCGTCTTGCGCATGGTCGCCGGACTGAACTCGAAGCCCTCTCGCCCCAGAATCGTGCGGGACCCGACCGGGGTACGCAGATCGACGTAGGCCCTGACGAGGGCCTCGAGGACGAGGCGCTCCCGTTTGGTCAGAGATTCGGAAAGCAAGTCCGACGACCTCCGGTTCTGTTTGCAATGGGACGAACGGCGCAATTACCGGGGCGGCCCCGGCGGGCGGCTTACCACCTAAATGCGAGTATTAACAGCCTCTTCCGGGTCAGCGCGAGAAGGTACAGTCGCCGCAGGGCATGTCAAGAGTCGGGGAGGGCCGAAACCGGGCACTTCCACGCCGCTTCCCGGGCCCCGGAATGTCTGCAGCCGCCCTCTGAAAACCGGATCGGGCATCGACCGCCGCCATTCCGTTCCGGGAGCGGACCCCGGTTGGAAGCCGCCCGCAACTGGCATAGTTTCCCTTCCATGCACCGCATGGTTCGTCAGCGGTTTCCCAATCACTGCGAGGGGGGCCGGCAAGGGCTCCCCCGCCATCGCCGATGAGACGTACCCCCTCACTGCTTCCTATCCTTCTGGCCCTCCTTCCTGTCCCCCCCGTTCAATCGGGAGCGGAAACCGCTGCGGAGATGCAGGAGGCCGAAGCGGACGCCGGCATGATCGAGCTGTCCGGGTTCTCCATCGACAGGTTCGAGTTCCCCAACATCGAAGGGGCCCTGCCAACCGTCGAGGTAACCTGGGACGAGGCCCAGGAGCTCTGCCGGTCGCGGGACAAGCGCCTCTGTTCCGAGCGGGAGTGGGAGATCGCCTGCAGAGGGCCGGAAAACTTCCGTTACGGGGACGGCAACGAATACGAACCCCGCCGCTGCAACGTCCCCTTTCTTCACGAGGGGCGCTGGATCCGCAGCGGCCCTGCCGCCAGCGGCCTCCACCCCGAATGCGCCTCGACTCGCGGGGTGCACGACATGATCGGAAATGTCTGGGAGTGGACGGACGGCTGGTACGACGCGGACAGACGCTGGAGGGTGGTGCGCGGGGGGTCGTGGTTCAACAGTCTCAATTTCGCCCGCGTTGGCGGCCGCTACGGCCTGCGCCTGACCCCCGACTACCGCCTCGACCTGATCGGCTTCCGCTGCTGCCGGTCAGCCCCGGCCTCTTCGGAGGGCAGGTAGCGGAAAGGGCCCTCGGCCCCTTTTCGGGACGCGGTCGGGTTCCCCCTCCAAGGCGGCATCGGCGCCAGGGAAACGGCCGTGCATTCGGGGGACGCGTTCCCCGCACCTCATTCCTCAAGTAAGGCTGTCGTAGATCGCCTCCAGCGCCTGGGTCTGGCGGCTGGCGTTGTAGTTGGTCTCGACGTGGGCGCGGCCTGACCGCCCCATCGCCGGCCAGCTCGACGGATCCACGAGCAGGGCGGCCAGCCTGTCGGCAAGGCCCTCGACATCCCCTTCCCCCGCGAGCAGGCCGCTGGCTTCATCGACGACGTACTCGGGGATATCGGCGTGCCGGGTCGCCACCACCGGCATTCCCGCCGCCTGCCCCTCGAGCAGGATCACCGGGGCTCCTCCCTCCCCGTCCCCGTCCGACGCGGTCCTGCTCGGCTGGAGCAGGATGTGGCAGCGGCCCAGCTCTTCGAGGACCCTGGAGTACGGGAGAACCCCGAGCCGCTCCGTGAACTCCCCGATTCCCGTCTCCGCAAGAGCCCCCTCCACCGCGGGCCGCTCCGGACCGTCCCCGATCAGCACCAGCCCCACGTCCGCCCCGGTGCGCTCGCGGGCCCGTGCGACCGCCCTTATCCCGTCGGGAATCCCCTTCTTTTCGCGAAAAGAGGCGCAGATCAGGATCCGTGTCCGCTCCACGGCTGCCGGCCGGTGGAAGGGAATGCGGGGGAGGTCCACCCCGAGACGGTGGACGGCGATCTTCTCTTCCGGGCACCCGATGCGGCCCAGCTGCGCCGCCATGGAGCTCCCCTCCGCCAGAAACAGCTCCCCCTCGCTGAAAAGACGGCGATAGAGGGCCCGCCATTTCGGATTGCCGGCGGCCCGGGTGGCGTCCGCTCCGTAAAAGGACGTCACCATCGGCAGGGCGGAGCAGCGCCTTGCCCGCAGGCAGCGCCCCCCCTGGAAACCGTGGTGGGCGTGGATGAGGTCGGCCCGGTAAGCCCGCAGCACCTCCGGGTAGAAGGGGTACTGCCCGGTAATCCGGCGAACCACGCGGTTGGCCGCCCCTTTCCAACCCACGAGAGACTCGGCGGTGAAAAGCGCGTCAACAGGGTACTGGTCGAGGTTCCTGGCTTCCTGGGTCAGGGCGACGGCCCTGTACGACTTCAGCGATGCGAGCTGGCTGTGGATCCAGGAGCCGGTCTCGGGA
>JAPOZF010000624.1 GCA_026706165.1 Gemmatimonadota bacterium | reverse complement strand
GTCCTCGTCGGTGGTGTTGACCACGGCAAAGGGGTGATCCCCTTCGAAGAAGGACCCGGGCAGCTCCGTCCTCCACACGTGGACGGAATTCGGCTCCTCCATGTTGGTCCATGTGCCGGTCAGCGCACGGGATCCGCGGATAATGGCCTCGGCCCCGGGGGCCGCCTCGAAAGCGATCATGCCGTCGGCCCCGGTGCCGCCGCGAAGCGGGTGGACCCGCTCGCGGTAGACGCCCGACTTGATCAGCACCTTCTCCGCCGGCCCCACGGCTTCGGCGCCGCGCTGGATCGTCAGGAAGGGCGCCTCTTCGGTGCCCGGGTTGTCGTCGGACGCCCCGGGGTGCAGCTGGTCGACGTAGTACGCCTTGCGGTATTCAGTTTCGTCCTCCCAGATAGCAAAGCGGGTCCCGTCGGGAAGAAGGGCGGCTTCGTTTGCGCTCGAGTTCGCGGTCATTTCCATAGGTTGTTCTGTCCTTTTCGATCTTCCGGGAAATTCAGTTGCCTGGGGCCTGGGGGGTGGATCCGTTCCCGGAAGAAGGGGGAGTGACCGGCAGGGGGCAAAGGGGAGGGTGGACTACCGGTCCGGGGCGGTACGGGGCTCGTTCCATTGCCGGGGGAAGCAGGGCCCGGGCGCCGGCGAAGCGTGAGGATCGGGCCTCAGTCTGGGAAGGTCCAGACAGTGAGGGCGGTTTTGCAGAACAGCCACTCCCTGTCCTCTTCGGTGAGGAAATCCATGTGGGTCCGGAACAGCTCCAGCGCAGGGCGGTATCCCGGGGATTTCAGCACGTGCGGGAAGTCGGTTCCCCACATCAGGCGTCCGGGGCCGTAGGCGTCGTAGATCCGCCGAAAAGTAGGGAAGGTGTCCCGGTGGGGATAGGACAGCTTCGACCTCAGCCCCTGGGGGGTGAACTTGACGTACACGTTGGGGTACCGGGCGAGATTCAGCACGATTCCGAGCTGCGGGTAAGGCGGGTCCTCGTCGGTGGGAGCGCGGCCCATGTGGTCGAGAACGACCTTGACTCCGGGGAAGCGGGCGATGATCGGTTCGACCGCCGGCAGCAGCGGGGCCGGGCCGTAGACGTTGAAGCAGGCCCCCAGCTCCTCCGCCCGACGCCAGATCCGGTCCTGGCCGGGGGCCGCCCATTCGGCGGGATCGTCGGGCCGCGACAGGTGAATGCGCAGGCCGCCGAACCCGTGCTCTTCTACCAGGCGCTGGAGCTGGTCGGGGGCGTCCGGGGCATGGCGGTCCACCAGTCCGATGGCGGCGAATCTCCCCGGGAAGCGCCGCAGGCACTCGGCCACGTAGCGGTTGTCGTAGAGGTAGTAGACCGGCTGGACGATGACGGCCTTGTCCACCCCCGCTTCCTCCATGGTCTCGTTCAGCAGCTCCACGGGGGCGCCTTCCTTCTCTTCCACCCCTCGAGCAAAGGGGAAGCTTCCGAAGTCGTCGCTCCAGACGTGAAGGTGGGCGTCGATGATCATGGGTCCTCCGTTCCATGGGCGTAGCGCACCTGCGGCATCCCGCTCAACTTTCGAAGCGGCTTCGGAACTGCATCATGTCGTCCTCCGGTTCGTACCCGAGGATCTCGACGGCCGGACCGATGTCGAGGGGGCCGCGGTGAGAGCCCCGGGAGTTGCCGGAGGTTCCGTAGGTGACGATGAACTTCTCCGGTCCGCTGTAGTCCACGGCGCGGCGGAAGAGCTGGACGCAGTCCCGCGGCGACAGCAGGTAGGCGCAGGCGCGCAGGCTGTCCGGCTCGGTCTGCCCCGAAAAGGTGCCGATGCGGATGGCGATGAAGCTCATGCCGCCGGCGTTCGCCATCATGCGGCCGCCTATCTCGGCCATCCCCTTCATGGCTCCGTACCAGCTTTCGGGATTGAACTGATCCGGTGTCTGGAGCGCCGACAGGCCCCCTTCCTTCCTGTTGCCGCTGGTGACCTTGTTCGTGCTGGCGTACACGATCCTGCCGATGCCGGACTTGCGGGCGGTCTCCCACAGCGCCAGCGACACCCCGATATCGGTCGGCGCGCCGTTGTCGGGTCCGTCTTTGTCCCTGAGGAAGGCGAGGTGAACGAGCACGTCCTGGCCGCGGCAGATCCCGCGCATGAATCCGGGGTCGCGGACGTCCCCGGTCTCGGTCCTCGACCGCGCTCCCTCGACCGGCCGCAGGTCGGCCAGGGTGAGATCGTAGCGGTCCTCTTCCTCCCACGCCCGCCACAGGGTGGTGCCGACATTGCCGGCGGCGCCGGTCATGAGGACGCGAGGTCTCGGATCAGCCATCGTCGGGAATCAGGGGGTGCGAATTCGGTGTTTCTCCCGGAGAGGATGCAGCTCCACCCTCCCTGGGTGCGGCGGAACAAATACCTCGACATTCCCCCGCCCATCAAGGGCCCGCTGTGCCCTGGGTATTTGGCGCGAAAGCAGGGGCGGGAATGAGTTGGGAGCCTGGTGGATCCGGCGGCGGGACTCACGCGGACCTTGCCCGCCGCCTCAAACTCTAATAGGCCATGCCCAGCCCATTGCCCGTCGTTCCGGTGAAATAGTCGACGATCAGCCAGAATCCCCCGGCGACGAACTGCCCGAGGATCAACCCGTAGAACAAGGGCCACAGCGAGCGGTACGCCTTCAGGCCGCCGTACTTCAGGAGGACGATCTTGAGCAGCCAGGCGAGAAAGACCGGGAACCAGGCGGTGTCCATCACCCGGTCCATGCTGACGACGAACCCGAGAGGGTGCAGCGGCCACCACAGGAAGCGGCGGTTCAGGAACAGAAGCCCGGCCATCACTCCCGCTCCGGACAGCCTGATGAGCCAGCCCAGCCAGTTCGGCCCCGCGTTCTCGTCGACCCGCCGCCCCACGTACTCCCAGGTGAAGTCGGGCAGACCTTCGACGAAGCGGGCGACGTTCACACCTCCCTCGCGGTAGGTAATCGACAGCGACATCCAGAAGGTGCTGACCCCGGATACGGCGATGGCGAGGGCGATCGCCAGCAGCAGCCAGCGCTTCCGGCGGGCGATCTCGCCGCTTAGCTTCAACCCGGTGGCGGTGTGCGCCATCATCGTGCTCGCCAGCGATTCCGTCCAAATCACCGTCGGACCGAGCGCCGCCATCCCCGCAGGCCCCAGGTAGCGCACCCCGATCCCGGAGACCGCGAAATCCAGGGGGATGTTGCGCGGAAACACCATCGGCAGCCCGGCCTCGGCGATGATCCGCGTCAGGCTGACGAAGGTCACCATGGCCCCGAACAGGAACAACGGCCCGGCCCACAGGGGAAGCCCGGCGCGCCACAACCACAGGATCATCGCGGCCAGCCCGAGGATCATCCCCCACACCGCGGTGCGGTAGGACAGGATCTCGCCGGAATCGTCGACGGACGGGTCCCCGCGGAACGCCTTGCGGAACACCGCCCGCAGGTGCCCGCGGGCTATCCACAGGCCGAACAGCACCAGGGCTATCATCGCCCCGATGCTCTGGTGCGCGAGGATTCCGTTTACGCCGCCGCCCCCGCCGTAGCGGGACAGCGCTTCCCCGATGCCGGCGCCGGTCATGTGCAGCACCCCCTCCTCGAGGCGCCGCAGCAGGTGAAACACCCACATCCCTAGCATGACGTCCGACTTGAGGAAGTAGGCGAACCCGAGGATCATCAGGTTCAGCGAGAATGAGGCGTGGGAAACTCCCCGCAGCAGTTGAATGCTCCCGAAGTACCGCGGAACGACAGGGACGAACGGGAAGTAGTGGTTGAGCGCGTTGAGGCTCTCGCGGCCGAACGAGATCAGCAGCCCCACCCACATCAGGCCCTTTCTGAAGAAGGGGGCCACCAGCGAACCGCCGGGCGGAGGTTCGACCATCGCCAGGGGGACCTTGGTGATGGGGTAGATCAGGTGTTCGTGCTCCACCCACTGGCGGCGCAGGATCACCATGGCGCAGATGCTGACCGTCCACAGGGCCATCATGAACAGCAGCCACCAGAACAGGGGGGGCAGCCACATCTCCCAGGGGATGGACTCCCCTTCGGGCATCCCCTCGAAGAACCAGCGGATTCCCGGCTCGTCCCGGGGAACCATCCAGTCGGCGACGTAGGGATGAACCCGCTCGCCCCAGTCGTTTTCCGGGGAGGCGAGGTAACGGACCCCTGCGGTCGACGACAGCAGCATCAGGCAGAACCCGTTGCGCTCGCCGCCCGAGAAAGCCGTGGCCACGACCATCATGATGTAGATGGTCAGCAGCTCTCCCCGGTCCAGGGTCAGCCTGCGGC
>JAPOZF010000587.1 GCA_026706165.1 Gemmatimonadota bacterium | reverse complement strand
TCAATCCAAGCGATGAGCCTGTTTCGGTTCAAGCCGAAGTCTCCGACGAGTCCGGCCTGGTCGAAACCGTCAGCTTTGAAATGGAGCCCTACTCCTGGCAGCAGAAACCCATTAGGGCCACGGTGGACTTCGGATGGATCCAATGGAATACAAGCGGCGGCACCTACCTTTGGGCGGTGTCGGTCGACAACCGAACCAACGATGGAACCCTGGTTTATCCAATGAAACCGGAAGAAGGAGCCGGACCGGCCACCGATTCCGGCGAGGCCCAGGCTTGCGCTGCCGGAACCGTGCTTCGATCCGGAGGCCGATGCGGCCTCGACAGCGGGGACAGCCGGATCGGGACGTTCACGGTGAACCCTGACGGTACGAGCTGTTTGAGCATCGGTAGCTTTACTTCCTGTTCGGGAACCTCGCACAACTTGAGCAATGCCGCGGTGAATCGGTATCGGATCACCTTCGTGGCCGGCAGGAATGACGACGGGAGTTGGACGATTTCCGAGATATCCATATCGGGGTGACGACAGGTGACCCAACGTCTCAAGCGGCACATCCGGCAAGCGATCATCCGCCTCCGCGGAACCGGCGAAGGGGCTTGGCGAACCGCTTCGAGCCGAGCATCGCGGGTTGCGCGGGGGACTGGCCCCGGCAAGGAAGTCGACTATGCGGACAGCCTTTAGAAGTAGCCTCACAACCCTTGGCGTCCTGTGCGTGATCGCAGGCTCGGCCGCCGTGGCCACTTCTGAGACTTCCCCCCGCGAGGGCCGGGAAAAGATGCGGTTGGCCCCGGCGCGGGCATCCATGATGATCCGGGCCGGTGCGGCCAGGATCACCGAGGAAAGCCTTGGAGTCCTCCGGGAACCGGCCGTTGAGGCAGCACCCCGGTCTTCCGCAACGGCGTCCGTCTCCGAACAGGCCGTGGGAGACTCGTCTCCCTCCCCTCCGGCCGGCTATTCGTTCGTGTCCTACCACGGTGAGATGCCCCGGGAGCGACTCGAGCGCGAGGCGGATGCCGGAGGCGCACACGCCCTGACGGATCTCGACTGGCTTGGGACCGAGACCTCGATCCAGAGGCTGTCGGCCCAGGCCGCCGCGGCCGGACGTGACTGGTCCTTCGGCTGGATCCGACTCGCCGGGGACGCCACCGCCAATGATCTGGCGCGGGCGCTCGAAGGAACGGGCGCCCGGATCCTCGGCTCCTCGGGAGTGCTCGTGCGGGCCAGGCTTCCCGGCGACGAGGCCCGTCTGCAAGCGATCGCCGCGCTGCCGGAGGTCGCCGGAGTGGGCGCCCTGCCCCGGGAGAGAAAGCTCGCCCAGGGGCTGGCGACCCCATCGCCCGACGCGTCCCCCGGGGAAGCCACGCCCGTTTACATCACCCTGATGACCGGCGATCCCGACGCCCGCTGGCGGCGGGCGCTTGAGGATCTGGGGGCGGTGGTGGGTCGCTTCGACTCCGACATCCGGGTCTATGCGGCCAACGTGCCCCCGGCTCGGCTGCAGGCCGTGGCCTCAGCCGATTTCGTGCTGGCCGTCGAGCCCATCGGTATCTTCGAATCCGCCCTCGACACGGCTGTTCCCGCCATGGGCGCCGATGCCCTGCGGAGATACGACGGGGTTCCCGGTCTCTTCTCGGGCATCGGCGGGGCCTCGGTGCCTGTCGGCGTCATGGACACCGGGCTCAATATCAACCATCCCGACATCGCGTCGAACCGGGAAAGCGTGTGCGGAGCCAATTTCTCGCAGAGTCTCGACTTCTTCGGGTTCGGCGGGACCAACGAGTCCGAGGACCTGTGGATCGATCGAGGGATGCACGGAACCGCCGTCACCGGAACCATCCTCGGAAACGGTTCCGTCGAACCCCGCTTCGCCGGCATGGCGCCTTCGGTGCGCCACATCCGTTTCGCCAAGGTCCTGAACAGCTCCGGATTCGGATTCGGGGACGGCGTCCATCGAGCCATGGATTTTCTCGCCCGCCCGACCGAGTGCGCCGAAGCAGCCCGCCCGTCGCTCCCGGTCAAGCCCCTGATCGTCAATGTGAGCCTGAGTGGATCCTCCAGGGAATTCGAGGCAAGGGGAGTCGACGAGCGCAAGCTCGACTCCATCGTCTGGAGTCACCGCCAACTGTATGTGGTCGCGCAATCGAACGAAGGGATCAATGGATTTTCCGACTTTGCCAGCGCCAAGAACTCGCTGGCCGTCGGCGCCGTGCTGGACAGCGGGGACATCGCTGCCTTCAGCAGTCACGGTCCGACCTTCGACGGACGCCTGGCGCCCCAGGTGGTCGCCACCGGCGTCGGCATCCACACGGCCCGGGGCGAGGGCAGCCGCGGGGGCTATATCCGCACCAACGGCACCAGCTTTTCCTCGCCATCGGTGGCCGGGGTGGCCGCCCTGCTGATGGATGCGGTCCCCGCCTTCCGGGAGCAGCCCGCGCTGGCCCGGGCTCGGCTGATGGCCGGCGCCATCCGGCCGGACGCCTGGCTGGAGGACGCCGCGGCCTTCCCCGCGACCAACAGCGACGGGCCGGGAACACTGCACGCCCAGTACGGACTGGGCAAGGTGTCTGCCCGAACCGCCGTGCTCAACCGGGATCGAAACGACGGCTGGAGCGGTGGCGGCGCGGTCTCCGAGCTGCGGGACGGAGAGTACGCCTATCGGGACATCCTGGTGCCGGAAGGAGCCGGCCGCCTCGACCTGGTGCTGGCCTGGGACGAGCCGCCCACCGACAACATCGGCAGCGCCGTGTTGAACGATCTCGACCTGTGGCTCGACCGGGACGGCGATTGCGCCGCCGTCGCCTGCGGGGAGCATGTTTCGTCGTCCCGCCTGGACAACGTGGAGTGGATCATCCTCCGGAATCCGCAACCGGGGCTCTACCGGGCCAAGGTGGCGGCCCACCGCATCTACACCGCCCCGCCTCGGGCGGCGCTGGCCTGGACGGTGATCCGGGGCGCCTCCACCCCCAACCTGAGCATCGATGCCGACAGCAGCGCCCTCGGAGGCGGACGGGAACAGGAACTGACCCTGACCCTGAGCGCGGACGCCTACGTGGCGGCCGGGACCCGGCTCCACATCGACTGCCGGGACACGGGAGACCCGTCGGGCTGCGACCAGGTGAGGATCCACTCGGTGGAGGTGGCCCGGGAGGATGGACTGACGGTGGACTTGTCGTCCGAACTCGATCCGCCGGAACGCGTGGTCTGGGAATTTACGGGTCAGGAAACCGTCGAGTCCTCACCCATCCCCCTGGGGTCCTCGATCCCGCTCGGCGAAGTCTCGGCGGGAGAGGCCCGCGAGATCAAGTTGAGAGTTTCCTACGGCGGGGAGTCGGAAACGGCGCGCCTCTACCTTGGCGCGAGCGCCTGGAACGCGCAAGCGGCATCGGTGTCGGTCCGCCTGGGTACGGACGTCCGGTACCCATCCGGGACTGCCGGCAGGCCCCCCAACGACGACTTCCTGGCGGCAGCCCCGATCGAGGGGCAGGAGGGGGCGCTGGCGCTGGATCTGCTGCTGGCCACCCCGGAGCCGGGGGAGCCTCTGTTCAGCGCCCGCCGGGGGCGCCCGGCCGGTTCGGTCTGGTACTCCTGGACGGCGCCGGCCGACGGACCGGTCCATTTCGACATCCCCCCGCTGGCGCATCCCGGGGAGATGCGCGACGACCGCATCGACATCTTTCGAGGCGAACGCATCGCGGCCTTGGACCGGATCGCCTCCGGCCAGTGGGGATCGACATTCTTCGCTGAGCAGGGGCAAGCCTATCGCATCCGGGTGAGCAAGGACGCCCGGGGCGCTGCCCTCGAGCTCCGCTGGGCCAGGGGATCCCGCCCCGTCAACGACAACCTGGCGGAGGCCGGCCCGATCGAGGGCCCGGCCGGCGTGGTCCATGGCAACAGCCGGGGGGCCACCCTGGAGCCCGGCGAGTGGTTCGGGTTCGCGGCGGCCACCACCTGGTACCGCTGGACGGCGCCCGGCGACGGCCTGTGGCTGTTCGAGACCGATACCCCGCGGCGCGTCTTCGTGTTCGAGAAAGACGCGCCGGAGGCGGGCGTCTTCGAGAGAGACCTCTTCACACCGGACACCGCCGCCGCGGACGGCATTGCCCCGCTCCGGCTGGTATCGAACTTTCCCCTGGAGCTTACCCTCGTCACCGCCGGAGGCGGAAGGGAGTATCTCATCGCCGTCGCCGAGCCCACGGCCTATTCGTCCGGAGGTCCCTACGCATTGAGGTGGTCGGCGCTGCCCTTCTCTCCCCGCACC
>JAPOZF010000090.1 GCA_026706165.1 Gemmatimonadota bacterium | reverse complement strand
TCGACGGCGACGGCCGGCAGGCGCGGGAGACCTCCCTCTACAACCCCCTCGACGTCGAGTTCGACCGCCGCGGCCGCCCCCTCATCCTCGACTGGAACAACCTGCGGGTCCGGAGGATAAACGGGGACGGCACGGTCGAGACCGTCATCGGCCAGGATTTCGAGGGAGCCGCCGAGGACGGCGCCCTGGCGGTCGACACGCCGCTGCACCACCCCGGAGACCTCGAGATCGACGCGGCCGGCAACATCTACATCGCCTCCAACCACATTTCCAACGTCATCCGCCTCGGCGTCGACGACCGCGTGTCCGTGGTCGCCGGGACCGACCAGTACGGGTACGAGGGGGACGGCGGTCCCGCCCTGGAAGCGGTCCTCGCCGCTCCCTTCGGAGTGCTTCCGGCAGGGGACGGCGGCTTCTACATCAGCGACACGGAAGCGCACGTGGTCCGGCGCGTCGACGCCGCCGGGATCATCACCACGGTCGCCGGCGACGGCAGCCGCGGCTTCTCCGGCGACGGCGGTCCGGGCTCCGAAGCGCAGCTCGACGGCCCCACGCGCCTCCGCCTCGACGGGGAGGGCCGGCTGTACATCTGCGACACCCGCAACCACCGCATCCGCCGGCTCGATGCCGACGGCAGCATCTCCACGGTCGCCGGCACCGGCGATCCCGGCTTCGCCGGCGACGGGGGGCCGGCCCTCGAGGCGCAGCTGAACTCCCCCTTCGACCTGCGCTTCGCCGGGGGCGGCCTGTACATCGCCGACTCGGGCAACAACGCCGTCCGCAGGATCGGGGCCGACGGCGCCATCGCCACCGTGGTCGGCACCGGGGAGGCCGGTTTCTCCGGCGACGAGGGGGACGCCCGCCGCTGCATGCTCAACCGGCCCTCGGCCATCGCCTTCGCCAGCGACGGTTCGCTCTGGATCGCCGACACCTTCAACCAGCGGATCCGCCGGGTCGCCGGCTTTCTCGAGGAACGGGGGGGATGACCCGGATCCCGGCATGGCTGCCGGTGCTCCTGCTGCTTGGGGGCTGCGGAGACCGCGCCACCGACGGCAACGGCGCGCCCGAGGAAGGCCGGATCGGCACGTACGCAGGAACCGGAGAGGCGGGGTTTTCAGGGGACGGCGGTCCCGCGGGCAGGGCGCAACTCCACACCCCCCTCGACGTCGTCCCGGGACCCGGGGGGGACCTCGTCGTCGTCGACTTCGGCAATCACCGCCTCCGCGCCATCGCCGCGGACACGGAGGTCGTGACCACCCTGGCCGGGGGAGACGGCGGCGTTCTGCGGTTTCCCGCTGACGTCGCCTTTGCCGGCCGGGATTTCTACGTGACGAGCTGGGGCTCCCACCGGGTATTCGGTTACCGCGGAGGGGAGCCGTTCGCCGTGGCCGGCAGCGGCGAACAGGGATGCGCCGACAGCGGGCCCGCCGATGCGGCGGCGATCGACCGGCCGCGGGCAATCGGACTGCTCGCGGACGGCACCCTGCTGATCGCCGGGCAGGGATGCCGGCGCATTCTCGCCCTCTCCCCTTCCGGGGAGCTGAGCCCCTGGGCCGGCACCGGGGCGGCGGGATACGGAGGGGACGACGGACCGGCCGCGGAGGCGGTCTTCGGCGCCGCGGATCCGGAAGGAAACGGCCCGGTCCCCGGCTTCGGTTTCGCCCTCAGCCCGGAGGACCCCCCCGACGAGCTCTACATCGCCGACACCGGCAACCACGTGATCCGGGAGATCAACCTCTTCAGCGGCACCGTCAGGACCTTCGCCGGCACCGGCGAACCAGGTTTCGCGGACGGTTCCCCCAGGTCCGCGACTTTCAACCGGCCTGCCGCCGTCTTCGTCTCGGAAGACCACACGGTCTGGGTCGCCGACACCGGCAACCACGCCATCCGCCGCATCGATCCGCTGCAGATCGAGGTGGCGACGGTTGCCGGGACCGGCCGGGCCGGGTTCAACGGGGACGGGATCCCGGCGCTCGAAACCCGGCTCGACCATCCGGCGGGGGTATACGTCACCGGGGACGGCGTGATGTATATTGCCGACAGCGGCAATCACCGCATCCGCAGGGTGAGCCTGCCGGGATACGGGCCGCTGCCGTAAACGGCTCGGGGCTCCGAAGGCGGAGGCTCCACCGGCGTTCCGCACGCACCGACGGAAAATCGCATGAACACCGACAACAGACGCACCGCCATCGTTTCGGCGGTCTCCCTGGTCCTGGCGGCGGCGCTGGGCTGCTCGTCGCCGACCTCCGAAAACGGCAACGGCGGACCCGCGGGCCCGCCCTCCTGGAAGCTCGTGCAGCAGGAGCTGCCCTCCGCCCTGATGTCCGTACAGGTCGTCTCCAACGGCGACGTCTACGCCGTCGGCGCCGACGTCGAAGAGGGCAGGGGGCCGTACGTGCTGCGCTTCGACGGCAAAAGCTGGACCCGCCTGGAAACCGGCGCGTCCGGCGACCTGTGGTGGGTGCACGAAGTCGGCCCGGACGAGATCTGGATGAGCGGCGCCGACCGCCTCGTGCTGCGCCACCAGCCCTCGACAGGGACTTTCACCCGGTCCGACGCGGGGGAGGGGGAGGAAATCCTCTACGGGATCTGGGGATTGGACGGAGGCGACATCTGGGCGGTCGGCGGCAGGAAATGCGGGGTCGCCCTGCGCTACGACGGCAGCAGCTGGCGCGAGCTCGAGCTGCCGGAGTTCGAGGGGGCGGTCTGCATGCCGAACCTGTTCAAGGTCTGGGGCCCGGCCGCCGACGAGGTCTGGATGGTGGGAGAGCGGGGCGTCACCATCGCCTTCGACGGCACCGGTCTCGACATGCAGCAGACCGAATCGGGGCGCACCCTGTTCACCGTGCACGGCGACCCCGAGGGGGAGCTGATCGCGGCGGTCGGCGGGCAGCTGTCGGGCGAGGCCTGGGAGCTGGTCGACGGAGTCTGGCTCGAAACGACCCCGGAACGACCGCCGCAGTTGCTCGGGGTCAACGTCGGGCCGGATGGAGAGGCGGTAGCGGTCGGCGACGCCGCTTCGAGCCTCCGCCGGGGCAGCGAAGGCTGGTCGATCGAGGAGAACGGCCTTTTCGACACGGTCGGCGACCTCACGTTTCACGCGGTCTGGAGCGACCCGGACGGCAATTCCTGGGCGGTCGGAGGCCAGCTGCTGATCGGGCCCTTCGACCGCGGCATGGTCGCCTACTACGGCCCCGGCACCCCTTCCTCGGAGATCGTCAACGGCCGCTGAGCCGGCTTGCGGGAGCGCTGCAATTTTTCCGCAGGCGCGAGCGAACCCGGCGGGACTTTCCCCCCTCGGGTGGACCGCCGGGGTTTGCCAATCCCGCTCAACCTTCGGAGAATCCCCGCATGCGAAGGTCCTTCCACGCGCTGCTGCGCCCGGTCGCGGCAGCCGCCTGGGCCGTTGCCGCCGGATGCGGCGATGACGGCGGCGGCGAAATGGGACGCGTCACGCTCCGCTTCGAGCACGTGGTCGACGGCGCCGTCCTCGAGCTGGAGACCGGCAGCTACACCAACGCCGCCGGCAACCGGTACTCCGTGACCCACTTGGAGTACATCCTCACCGAAATCTCCCTGGCCGATGCCGGCGGCGCAGCGTCGACATCGCCGGCCACCACTACATCAACGAGTCATGCCGCGGATCAAAGTTGCTTTCGGCCGATGTTCCCGGCGGCTCCTACAGCGCCCTGCGGTTCCGCTTCGGGATCGGCGGGGAGGCCAACGTCACCGGCGGGCTGCCGAACCGGACGGCGTACAACAACATGGCCTGGCCCGACAACATGGGCGGAGGCTACCACTACATGCGCCTCGAAGGCATTTACGACGACGGCGGCGAGGTGGCGAGCTTCCTGTCGCACACCGGCCCGGCCGGCGGCGGGGACTTCTCGTTCCCGGTCGAGCTGCCGATCGCCCTCGAGGTCGACGCCGGCCACTGGGAGATCGCCGTCGCCATGGACGTCAACAGCTGGTTCGACGAGCCGGTGTACGACTTCACCGGCGCCGGCGCGATCATGGGGAACGCCGACGCCCAGGTCCTCCACCGCGACAACGGAGGCGACGTGTTAACGGTCTCCGGGGTTTCGCGCGGCGGCATGGAGAGGGAAGGCAACGACATGGACGGTATGGATACGGAGTGCGCGCCCGGGGGGGCGATGCAGCACGACGGTTAGCCCCGGGGGCGTTGTGCGAAACCTTTGGAAAATCGCCGCGGCCGCGGCGCTCGCCGGCTGCGGAGGGGAATCCGTCCCGGGGCCGGCCAGCGTTC
>JAPOZF010000266.1 GCA_026706165.1 Gemmatimonadota bacterium | reverse complement strand
GGGGCGGGCCGGCCAGGGCGCGGATCTCTTCCCGGTACGAGATCCACTCGGCAACAGGCTGGTGCTGTTCGTTTTCGCTCATGTCTCTTCTCTGGAAGTCGGTTGGAATGAAACGGGTGCGCCGGGAAAGGCCGACGCGCCTTGAAAAACGCAAGACATCAAACATAAGGCAGATCGCGCATAAGGCAGATCGCGGCAGGTGATTTTATCCGGCAGGTGGTCTGTTAAACCGGGGGGCTGAGCGGGAGCGGCTGCGGCGTCGGCCGAAGCAGGGCGGGGGGCGGGTCGAGCTTACTCCGCCTCCCAGTCGAGCAGGACCCCCATCGCCTCTCCCGGGCTGTTGTAGAGCAGGTCGAAGGCCGCGGCGGCATCGCGGTACGGGAAGCGGTGGCTGGTCATGCGGTCCGTCCTGATGGCGCCGGATGCCAGCAGCTCCATCGCCCGGCGGGCGCAGCCGGGGTCGACGATCTGGCGGTAGTACCCCCCGAGAAGGCGCCGCCTCTGGATCTTGACGGAGGAGAGCGGCAGGGGCTGGTCCTCGTACAGGCCGATGAGGTGCAGCAGGCCGCCGACGGCGAGCATGTCGAGGCCCTGGTCGAATGCCTTCGGTCCGGCGGGGCCTCCGACGGCGTAGACGACGATGTCGGCCCCGGCGCCGTTGGTGAGGCGCTGCACCGCCTGCACCGGATCCTCGGCGGCCGCGTCGATCACGTGGTCGGCGCCGAGCTCCCCGGAGAGGGCGCACCGCTCGGGAAGGGCGTCGACGGCGATGAAACGCCCCCTGCCGTTCGCCTTGCCGACCTGCAGCATGAGGCTGCCGACCAGGCCCTGCCCGAGAATGACCACCGTGTCGAACGGCTGAATCCGTTCGATCTCGGTCCAGGCGACAGCGCCCCCGGAAAGAGGGAAGTAGGCCGCCGCTTCGAATCCGAGGTCGTCGGGCATCGGCACGACCCTCGCCTGCTCTCCGGGTCCCCTCGGGCCCGCGGGCCGGATGACGAACTGGGCGTGGGGAGCGACGGCGACGACCCGGTCCCCCTCGCGCAGGTGTTGGACGTCGGCCCCGACCTCGTCGACGACCCCGGCGAGTGAGTACCCCATGCGCTCCGGATCTATGGGGTGCTCGCGGGTGTAGCGGGCCCCGATTTCCGAGCCCCGGCTGATGAGGCTGCGGACCGCCCTGACGCGTACTTCATCAGCTCCCGGGTGCGGGATGGGAGCCTCTTCGATGACGACGTTGAACCGGCCCGCCGGTTTGGCTACTCGTTTCACGGCGTTTCCAGTGAGTTGTTATCCGGCGGTGAAAACCACCACCGGTTTTTTTTAACTTAAGCCTGAATCAGGTCGCGAGATACCGCGGATGAAAACACCTCCTGCATTTTCCATCGCCATGGCCGCCGTGTTCGCTCAGGGTTCCGCCTGGAGCCAGGAGTATGTGGATCACTGGACTTTCGGCGGCCGGGGAGGGGAGCGCTGGGCCGACTGGGTCGAAGTGAACGTCATGGCGGACGATTTCAGCCTGCCCGGGGTGCTGCAGCCGCGCGAGCTCGTGCCCGGCGAGAACCTGCTGTCGCAGCTGTACCACACAGTTCCCTGGGAGCGCTATCAGGAGCCGGCCAACCCCCTGTGGGAAGACGGACTTCCCAGGCTGTGGCGCTGGACGGGGAACCGCGCCCGGAGCTACTACACCCCGTTTTCAAATTTCATCGACGGCGATCTCGGGACCTTCAGCTGGCAGTCCCCGGCCACCCACGTCGGCGAGGAATGGTATACCATCGACGTCGGCGCCCCGGTCCCGGCGGAGCGCTTCGTGATCCGCATGCCGGACGGGGTGGATCGCATCGGCCGGCCCTGGGCGGCGTACGTTCCCAAAGCGGGGGAGCTCTCGGCAAGCCTTACGGAAACCGCAATCCTCGGAGAGGGAGACAGGCCGAACTGGTGGGAGTACCAACCGCTCGAGACCGTGCTGGGGGGCGTGAACCAGAACCTCCGGGCGCCGATCGAGATTTCCTTTCCGCTGCAGTACCAGCGCTTTTTCCGGTGGATTACCTACCCCGAGGAGATTCTCGCTTCAGGCCGCAAGGCTATCGAGGCGCTGGCGTACGCGGAGATGGAGCTGTTCGGAAGGGGGTTCGCGGCGGAGGCCCGCTACGTTACCCGCGTCGTCGACGCCGCCCGTCCAGTCTCCATCGGCCGCCTTTTCATGGGAACGAGCCGCTGGCGGAGACAGGACGGAGAGCTGATCCCGTATGCCGATGCCGATGCCGGAGTCGCTGTGCGGTTGAAAACCGGCCTGGACGACGACCCGCGGACCTATTTCACCTGGAACGATCAGTCGGAGTACTCGGAGATCAGCGCGGAAGAATACCAGGGCCTGAAGCCCCGGGCCCACGAGACCCACGACCCGAAATTCGTCGGCTGGCAGGGCCCTGTCGGCTTCGACAAGGAGAACTGGTCCTCCTGGACGGGGGGCGTAGCGCAGTCCGGGACCGTTCTGGAAGTTCCGAGCGGCCGTTATTTCCAGGTGATGGTGGTGATGACTTCGTCCCTGCCCGCCGATGTGGCGCGGCTCGATTCCCTGCGCATCGAACTGGTTCCGCTGCTGGTACCGAAGCTGTTCGGGGAGGTCGGGTTGGCACGGGATCCCCTGCGCGAGGAGGTTCCTGTCGTGACGTTGGGAGAGCCTGTGGAGCTGATCTACGCAATTCGGGCTCTGTTCGGGGGGGAGAGCACGGACGGATTCGACGCTGTCCACATTCAGACGCCGGCAGAGCCGTTGTTCAGGCGCCTGCAGATGGGAGATCCTCCGGCGGATGTCGAGCCCGACAGCGTCGCTGTCGGCCCGGAGGGTCTGACGCTGTTCCTGCCTCGCAGGGTAATTGCGGACGAGGAGCTCCGAATCGGCCTGGAAACGACCCTCTACACGGTTTCCGCCCAGTTCGGGGGCAAGGTTTTCAACCGCGAACTGTCTTCGCGCCAGCAGCTGATACGCGGCGCCGACGCTACCCCGGAAATCGGGGCCGACAAGCTTCACGTGGTTGCCGAGGGTGAAGCGGGAAAGAGCCTGTTGGCCGATCTCGTCTTTTCCTCGGCCACCCTCACTGCAAACGGCGACGGCCGCAACGATCGTCTGCAGATCCTCTACACCCTGTTCGGAGTGATTTCCACCGACGTGGAGGTAACCTTCCACGGCCTGGATGGGCGGAAGATCCACTCCGTGAAACAGTCGGGGCAGGCAGCGGGAAGGCACTCGGTGGAGTGGGACGGTACCGGAGCGGCCGGCCGGCTACTGTCGCCGGGGATCTATTTGTGCAGAGTGGCCGCCGAAACCGGCAGCGGGCGGTTCGAGTTGATCAGGCCTGTTGCGCTCGTTTACTGACCCCGTCCCGCCTGCCGGAAATGAAGGGGAGCCGCAGGGGCAGGTGGGTGGAACTATTTTGTTGTTTTTTCAGTAGTTATGCAGATTTTCCCGGCCGATGTTGACCCGCGCCTAATTTATTGGTAATCTATTGCGGACAATTCGCCACTCGTACACCTGTCAAGAGACAGAAAGCCTAAGGAGGAAACAACGAGATGAAGCGAATACCACTGATCCTCGCACTTGGCCTCTTTTTTGCGGCCAACGCGTTCGCGCACAACGGCGCCTTGACGTTCATGCCGACCGTGCCGGATCCGACTGCCATGACCATGGATGGCACGGAAGACGACTGGGACTGGTATGACCGCACCTTCGCGGTCACCCCGGAAGAGATCGGATCCTGGTTCGGTGAGCACGTCGAGCAGGGAGGCAACCCGAATCCGACCGACTGGAGCGGCAGCTACTTCATCGCCTGGAGCCCCCCGCCGGACAACCGCTTCTGGTTTTTCGCGCGGGTCTTCGACGATACTCTTCGCGCTGCAGAGGGCGAGAACAAGGGCGCCTGGTGGAACGACGACGTCGTCCAGCTGTCTATCGACGGCGATCACTCGGGCGGGGGCTACCTTGCCAACGAGGTCGCCGAAGACATCAACAACGGGTACCGCATCCAGCAGCATCCGTTGTTCTCCGACGAGTTCGGCGTCGACATCGGCGGCGGCGCCCTTCCCCCGGAAGGTGAGTGGGGCGGCGATCCCGAGTGGATAGACTTTGGCGGCACCATTCTGCCGGCCGATGCCGATCACCTCTCGACCAACCTCGAATACACCTATGAAATGGCGCTGACGATGTTCGATTTCTACGACATCTTCGGTCCGGAAGACAGCGTCATTCACACTTTCGAGCCTGATCAGGTTATCGGAC
>JAPOZF010000756.1:819-4286 GCA_026706165.1 Gemmatimonadota bacterium | reverse complement strand
AACATGCGCACATCGAACACCCGCGCCCCCTGCCCATCCCGCTCCGTCTCATCCGCTATCTTGACCACCAGGTATTCGATGAACGACGGACGCCGCGCCACCCCGATCCCTCCCGGATCGTGAACCGGAAGCGTGCCCTTCAAGCTGTTCTGTGCCAGCCCGACCTGGGTGTCCACCCGGAACTGATTCAGATACGAAACCCCCACATCGAACATCCCTATACGCGTCTGGCCGTGGCCGCCCAGCAGAAACGCCGCCAACAAGCTCCGCGACAGACCCCGAACCTCCTCTACCCTCGAATCGTAATGGACGTTGTCTTCGTACGAAAAGATGGCCTCCAGCTCGTAGATGGGCCTGTCCAGCCGCGAGGTCACCAGGGACAAGCCGTGCCGACCGAAATCCCAATCCCAGCGGATCCCGTTCAACGCCGCCATGTCCATCGTCAACGATGAAAACCGCGTGCGAATCCGATCCCCTATGATGAGCCGCTGGTTGGCGCCGACGTAGGTGTCCTTGGCCAGCACCAGCCGGGCGAGAAATTCGTGGTAGAGCAGACTCTTTCTAAGCAGGCTGCCCGGATCGCGGGCTTCCGTCGTCGGATCGTCGAACACCGGGTGCGACTGGGACAGCCGGTAGAGCTCCACCCCGTCCATGAGCAGGTTGCCGAAGTCGTCGAAAACCAGCGTCGTCGTGCGTTCGAACTCCTGGCGCCCCGTCCTCCGATAGCCCTGCAGCGCGTAGTTCTCATACTCCGGCACCTGCCGGGACAGAAGGGATCGGCGCGATACCAGCTGAGCCTCACTCTCACTGGGCCAGAGGAGGACCACGCTCAGCAACCACACACTGAACAGGAACCCCCTGCGGATAGACAACTTCTTGTGCGTCACTGCCCACAAACTCCTATGGTGCCGCCTGCGGCGGGCATCCACGGCGCATACCCGCTATTCGAAGTACAGCTGCAGGAACACTTCCTTCGAGGACGCGGACCTGCGACTGAGTGCGCTCCGGGTATCTACGCTCTGGCGGCGGAACCCGAGGTTGAGCCGCACGTCGTATCCGGAGTAATTCCCGCGATTCTGAAACAAAAACACCTGACTCGTCGCATCGTACGCGACAAATGGCCAGGCGACATTCCGGTATCGTTCCTTCAGCATCCCAAAGCCCTGGATCCCCGCTCGCAATACATTGCCCGAGGTCACTGCGTAATCCATCCGGAAGATGGGAATCACATGGCGCGTGTGCAGGAGTGGGTGCCGTCCCGAAGACGGTACCTCTCTGTGCTCGGTCAGGAACTTGAACATCGGCATGACCGTCAGCTGCCCGAGCTTCCACTTGTAGTCAGCTCGCGCTACCAGAGCTCGCCAACGATCCCGGCTCTTCTCCTGAACCGAGCCGTCGTCGAACTCCGCGCGCCGGCGGTCATTGACTTCATAGCGCAGCTTGGACGACACATTCAGGTGCGGGATACCGGTAAACTTCGTCTCCACGAACAACAGGTTGACCAGGCTGTTGCGCATGGGCAGCGTATCCGGCTGGATTGCGCCCACCGCGTCGAATCCCGCAAACTGAAGGTACCCTCCCCGGATGTCCGCCTGTATGTCGTCGTTCACCCGTTTGATCCTGTAATACACATCGATCCTGCCCACCCCCCCGCGTCCGACCCCATAGTGCAGCTTCGAGTACAGCGCCTTGTTGCGCCCCCCGCCGGTGACGCTCCTGAGGCGGTACCAGCCGACCGTATTCTTCAGTGTGGGAGTCAGGTCGAGCCGGGCGAACAGATGCCGTCCGCGCCGATCCAGATCGTACGGGTAGTCGGGGCGGTTGTCGTCCTGCCGGACATCCACTGTCCCGTTGTTGTCGAAGTCGTCGCCGTACGTGTATCCATCCGGATCCACATAGTACATCAGGAACGGCTCCTGGTAGTCCGGCACCTGGTTGTCGTTGACGTTGGTATCGATAATCCCGTCGCCATCCTCGTCCAGCCCGGGGAAAATCCCGTCCCCGTCGCGCGGATCCGGGCTGTTCGGCCATTCGTCCTCGTCGGGCCATTCATCCCGGTCATCGTTGTCCTCGACCAGATGGTAGAGCTTCGCGACCGCGTTGGGCGATCCCGGATCCACAGCCTCCAACGAGGTCCTGTAGGTCGAAGGAAGATCGAACAGCTCAGCACCTGCATGGACCCGTGAGAAACGGCGTGAAGCGTTGACGAAGTAGGCTCGCGTGCTCTGCTTGTGCCACGCCCCGGAGATGCCGGGATAGGTATAGTACCCGAGGTTGTTGACGATCTCCCCACGAATCTTTGCGCCGAGAATATCGAGTTCAGCGTCTGTCCCATACGTCGCGAGGCCCGTGGGGAACCCGTAATCAAAGGATACCCAGCCCAGATTGGAACGGTCGCGCACGTTGCCCGCCGCACGTCGGACATTGTGCCAGTCCGCCCAGTACCCCACGCGCGTAGCCACATCGATCGAGTAGTCGTTTGCAACCAGAGCCCGGAATTGGACCGATCGCGCCTTCGGGGGTATCCGGTATTTGAACAGTATTACATCGGTGCCGTTGGTCTCCAGGGGCTGTCCCTCGATCAGCGCGACAGGATGTGGAGGAGGGCCGTGGCGCGGATTCTTCGTCCTGTCGTCGGCCCCCCTCTGTCTCAGAATCGCTTCAAGACGCGAAAGAGGACCTATGGCAGTGTTGTGGCTGAGCGCTTCAGACAGCCATGGCCCGTCGGCACGCACGTAGGACAGCACTTGAGTCCGAAGCGGCAATTTTTCTATGACGAGCGGACTCGCCTTGGTATAGGTATGGATCTGCGGTATCAACACCACCTCGGGTTGGAGGTTCGCGCGCATCCCGTCGATGTACACCTCCAACGCGTGGACTTGTGCGCCAGACCCATCCTCCGGACTGTCGTCACTGAAGATCACATACAGATCCTCTACCGGACCTCCCCCACCCAGATCGACGGGAACCACCCCGCGCTGAATACGCCCTCCCTTGCGCCGGGTAGCATCGCTGCGGAAGGTGGTCACGTAAGAAAGCCCCATCGTCAGGAGATCTCCGACGGTGTTTTCCCACCGACCCCCGAACAGATAGGCCGAATGCCGATCCGCACCCGCTTCCTCGGACCGCGGGGTGGGGTTGGAGATCCTGGACCCGAGAACGGTGAAGCGGTTGCGCCGGGTGGCCCCGTCCCACCGAATCCCGCTGAACCGCGCCCGGCTGAACGTCAGCGAGGTGAACTTCGTGCGTATCGCATGCCCGATGAGAACGCGGTTGGACCAGCCGCGAAAGTCGTCGCTGGCGATCATCAGGTTCTGGAAAATGCTGTTGGACAGGTCGCTCTCGAACAGAAGACTCCCCCGGCTCGGCGCGATGCCGCGGAACTCCTGCAGGCGAAACACGTCCAGGCCATCGGCCAGGTAATTGCCGAACGGATCGTACTGTCGACGCTCCAGCTCCAGCGTAAA
>JAPOZF010000756.1:0-809 GCA_026706165.1 Gemmatimonadota bacterium | reverse complement strand
CTGGAGCGGTGTCCCTGGTCCCGCCGCCTCCCGTTCCCAGGATCGGCTGCAGCGCATCCCGATACCCGATCGATCCGTAGTTCTCGTACGCCTCTCCCCACAGGGGGTAGTAGTCCCTGGAGATGAACTGCCCCGAAGCCCCGGAGGCGAGGACGAAGACGACCCATGGCACGGTGATCGAGAGCCTTGGAAGATGCACGGCTGCTCCCCTGGTCAGAGGTCGACGGGAATTGTTCGAGGAGGGAAGAGCCACACCGCCCTCGAGGAATTCGCGGTCCCTGCTGCCTCCCTGGTGAAAGGCCGCGACCGAGCCGGGTCGGGGCACCCGGGGAGGGAGCGGACGTGGCGAGCGGGATGGATCGGCGCTCGTGCGGAACGGGAATTAAGCCAGGCTGGCACTTGATCCATCCCTCGAGATTGCGTGCAAAGCGCGGCCGGCCCCCACGGCCGGAAGAGGCTCAGTACACGAGGCCTACGGTGCCGACGCGTCGCTCATCCCCTTCATCCGCTTCCACCAGCAGCTCATACAGGTACGTCCCCGGAGGCACGACATTTCCGCTGGCATCTGTTCCATCCCAGCGCCCCGGAGGGGACTGCGAACTGCCGTCATACCGCCGCGCCGAGAGCGGGCCCGCGTGCAGCTCCCGAACGAGCGATCCGCCCAGAGAGAAAACCCGCACCGATACCGGGGCGCCTTCCGCCTTGGCCAGCGTGAAAACGATGGTAGCGTGGTCGTTCCTGCCATCCCCGTTCGGCGTGAAAACGGCGGGCACAGCCCGCCGTTTTCACGCCGAACGGGGATGGCAGGA
>JAPOZF010000654.1 GCA_026706165.1 Gemmatimonadota bacterium | reverse complement strand
GATCCGCTTCCTCCGTCGAATAGCTCGTGAACTGGGTCTCAACTGACCCTTCTGTCTGTTCGAATGTGGAGCTTTCGGCGTCTGCAGAAGCATTCTCGGAACCTTGGCTGGTGTATGTTGCAACGGCACTGACCAGGGCCACCATCACGAGAAGACCCAACAGTCCGGGGCGGCGCGCCGAAGATCCGGAGGCACCCACGTTACACAGTCGCCGTACCCGTTCCAGGAGAGAGCCCCCGGCAGCCGCCACGGCGAGATTGAGTGCGACTCCGCGGCGTTCCTCCAGTTGGCTGAGGGCCGTTACATAGGTCAGCGTGTCCTTGCTCTGAGATGAGGCTATGTCGTCACAGCAGTACTCCCGCTCAACCCGCATGTGCCTTGAGATCCACCATATGGCGGGATGATAGAATAGCAGGGTCTCCGCAACTGACTGCAGGAGATTGACCAGGTAGTCGTGCCTTCGAATGTGGGCAAGCTCATGTATCAAAATGGCTTCAACCTGGTCAGGGCTGAGACCTGTGAACGCCGTGACCGGGAGCAACAGCGCCGGTCTCAACCAGCCAAAGACGACCGGCACCTCCACAGAAGCCGTTTCCAGAAACTTAATCGGTCGGTCAATCCCCAGCTTTTTTCGCAGCAGATCGACAGTACCGCACCATTGCCCGGATGCCGCCCTCGATCGGCTGCGGACGAGGACCAGCATGCAGGCCCAGGCCCCGAGCAAACGCATTGAGAGTGCGAGCACGCCAATTACCCAAAACCCCACTACCCAGGGCAGCAGCGATAGCAGCAGATCCCGGGCCGTGTATGTTGTAATGGACGGGACCGCTTGGCCTGGGGACGAATGACTGTTGAGGACTCTTCCCGAACCAACAGGGGGCGGCAAGTGGATTGCCCTGTGCGAGTCGCCGTCAACAGGACGAAGCAACTCCGGGGTCTCGAATGAGGATGCCGGCTCGACTCCGACGCCAGGTGAAACCGGCTGGCTGCTGTAGACGAGGTAGAAAGTGACGGGCACACATGCCGTCATGACGAGCATGGCGGTCGAAGCAGCTGCATAGCGCAGGTTCGCACTTCGCTCCCCGAGCAATGCGTTGACCGCGGCGAAAGCAGCTGCCACCAGACTTCCCTGCCAAACGAAGTGAAGCAGAGTCCAGCCGAGGCTCTGAACGAGCGGATGCATCGTCATCTCTTCAATCACATTCATCTGTCCGTACTCCCTTGCTCTTCGAGAAGTTCCCGTATCTCTGCGAGCTCCTCCGGTGTGGCCTTCTTCGCGTCGAGAGCCTGAACGACCAGCTTCATCGCCGAACCCCCGAATGCTCGCTCAAGCAGGTCGCCCACCAGCTGTTTCTGCGTCTGCTCTTCCGTGTACGCCGCCTCGTATACATGGGCACGTTGTCTGTCGTCTCTCCGTACCAGCTCCTTCTCCGTCATGATTTGCAGAAACTTCAGCGCAGTTGTATACCCGGTTTTGCGACTCTTCTCCATCTCCTCCTGTACCTCACGCACCGTGGAAGGTCCCCGTTCCCAGAGTACCCGCAGAATCGCCAGCTCCGAGTCCGTGGGTTTGAACACTTTCTTCCGAGTCATCACACCCCCTTTCTGTTGATCAACCGGGAACAAGATATACGAAGAAATTCGTAATGTCAACGAAAATCTTCGTAGAAGGAAAGCGGGTGGAATTCCTCTTCACGAACAAGACCCAAGTCAGGTTAGTTTGACCTCTCCAGGGAGATTGTTTCATATAGCTCCCGGCAAGCGGCCGTTTCACCGCGGCCCTGATTGCGAGAGCCCACAACCAATCCCAAAAGAGACGCGAAGATGGATCGGACGATGTTGAGATTTCCGGAAGAACTGATGCTGCTCATGCTCGACGACGAGAACGGCACGTTTGCGAGGGTGCCGGACCGGCTGCTGCGCTACGCCCTCGCCGGCGGGGTGCTGATGGACCTGGCCCTCGAGGACCGTATCGACACCTGCGTGGGGAGGCTGCTCCTGGTCCGGTCCGAGCCCCTGAAGGACAGCCTGCTCGACCCGACGCTGGCCGACATCGCCCAGGCGACGGAGACCCACGACGCCCGTTTCTGGGTGGAGCGCACCGCCCGCCTCAGCGCCGAGGCGATCCGTCGCGAAGCGCTCAACCGGCTCGTCGACCGGGGAATCCTCGAATGCCGGGACGACCGCTTCCTGTGGGTGTTCCGGGCGCGGCGCTACCCGGCCATCGACGGCACCGCCGAACGGGAGGTCAAGCTCAGGATCCTGGAGATCCTGTTCAGCGACCTGGTTCCGCTGCCGCGCGACGTGGTCATCATCGCCCTCGTGCACGCCTGCGACCTGTTCCGGCAGATACTGTCAGACCGCGAGCTCGCCAACGTCGCCACCCGCATCGACGAAGTGCGCCAGCTCGACCTGATCGGCCGCGCCGTGTCGCAGGCCATCATCGACATCGAGCTCTCCATCGCCCTCGCCGTGCAGACGACCCCGTACTGACCGAGAACTCCGGAGCCGAGGCGAGCCGGCCCCTGGACCCGGTCCCGCCGGACGTGCGCCCAGGTCCAGGATCCACGCCAGACAGGGAGACGGGATGAAACCCCGACTGCTCGACAACAAAACCGCCGTCGTCACCGGGGCCGCCCAGGGGATCGGCTACGCCATCGCCCGCCGTTTCGTCGCCGAGGGAGCGCGCGTGGCGATCCTCGACATCGACCTCGAGAAGGCTGAGCAGGCCGCCGACGAGCTCGGCGCATCCGCCTTCCGCGTCGACGTCACCGACGCCGCTTCGGTCGAGAGCGCCTTCGCCGGGGTCGCCGCCCGCTTCGGCAGCCTCGACATCCTCGTGAACAACGCCGGGATCGTCGGCAGCGACACCCCGGTCAGGGATCTCGACGAGGCGGACTGGGACCGCGTCCTCGACGTCAACCTCAAGGGGACCTTCCTCTGCTCGCGCGAGGCCGTGCGCCGCATGATCCCGAGGCAGTCGGGAAGCATCGTGTCGATGGCGTCGATCTCCGGCAAGGAGGGGAACGCCAACATGGCCCCCTACTCCGTGTCGAAGGCCGGGGTGATCTGCTTCACCAAATCCCTGGCGAAAGAGGTTCTCGCCGACGGCATCCGCGTCAACTGCGTCGCCCCGGCGCTGATCGACACGCCGATCCTCCGGGAGATGGAGCCGGAGCGGGTCGACTTCCTGACCTCGAAGATCCCCCTGGGCAGGCTGGGCCGGCCGGAGGAAGTGGCGGCGACGATTCTCTTCCTCGCCTCCGACGAGTCGACCTTCGCCACCGGGGCCTGCTTCGACGCCAGCGGCGGCAGGGCGACCTACTGATGGCTTCTGAAGAAGCCGGTTGTCCCGCCGAGCTGAGAGCCGCCCTCGACTGCCCGGTTCCCTCGCTGCGCACGCCGTTCACCCCCTCGGGAGAGATCGACTACCACGGGGTGCGCGCCCAGGTCGAGTTCGCCGTCGCCGGAAGGGCCGGTACGATTATGGTGACCTGGGGAGACAGCCAGTACTCGGTGCTGACCGACGACCAGGTCGCCGAGCTGGTCAGGGTCGTCGTCGAGCAGAGCCGCGGCCGCGCCAGGGTCATCGCCGCCGACAACTCCTGGGCGACCCCGAAGGCCGCCGCCTTTGCCGAGTACTGCCACGGGATCGGCGCCGACCTGCTCATGCTCCTGCCCCCGGACTGGGCCTCGTCCTCGACGACGGACACCCTGGTCGAGCATTTCAACGCCGTCGGGCGGCACATGCGGACGATGATCGTGACCGCCTTCTTCTCCCACATGGGCCCGCGCTCACCGGACCGCCAGCTGGGGGTGATCCGGGAGCTGTACGAACGCTGCCCCGACCTCGTCGCCGTCAAGGACGACCTGCTCGGGGAGGCCGGAATGCGCATGTGCATGCTCGTCCACGACCGCTGGGCGGTGGTCTCGGGCGGGTGGATGTCCAACCACACCCTCCAGGTCCCCTACGGCGTCGACGGCTACCTCTGCCTGATCATGAGCTTCCGCCCCGACATCGCCTGGAGCTACTTCGACGCCGTCAGGGAGGGGCGCTACCCCGACGCCTGGCGCGTCGTCCGCGAAATCGAGTGGCCGCTGCGGGACCTGATGAGCAGCTTCGGGGTCAGCCTCAACTCGGTCTGGCACGGGATGTCGGAGCTGTTCGGCATCAGCGGCAAGGCGCTGCCGCTGCCCTACTACCCCCTCACCGACGCGCAGATGGAGCGGCTGGAACAGGGACTGAGGGACCTCGACTTCCTGCGCTGAGCCCGCCGTTCACGTCGTTT
>JAPOZF010000011.1:1370-4299 GCA_026706165.1 Gemmatimonadota bacterium | reverse complement strand
GCCCTCGTCGTTCCTTTCATCATCGGAGCTCTGGACGAGGCTTACGTCCTCAGCTTCCGGCTCAGCGGTGAGAGTCCCTTCTTCGCCGCCGTCACCCGCCTCGCACTCGCCTTTGCCGTCCTCATCGTGCCGACGACGCTGATGGGTGCGACCTTGCCCGTCATGGGCAAGTTCGCCGTCGATCGTATTGCGGGCACTGGTTCGACGGTTGGCGGACTCTACGCGGTGAATACCTTCGGTGCTGCCGTTGGAGTGTTCGTAGCCGCTTTCGTACTGCTGCCCAGCGTCGGAGTGACTGGCGCCACCTGCCTGGGCGCCGCGACGAATCTGCTGATTGGAGCTGCCTCTCTCCTCCTGAGCCGGACATGGGGGGAGGTGCAAACGCGGGAACACGACATCGCGGCCGAAGAACATCCGGTTGTTCCGAGGCCGACCGTCCGGCACGACTCTTCCGAGGCGCTTCCGACCTGGATGCGTCCCCTCACACTGGTGGCATTCGGCCTGTCCGGGTTCACCGCTCTGGGCTATGAGGTGGTGTGGACGAGGCTGTTGACGATTCTCCACAAGGCGGCGACAACGCTGAGTTTCAGCACCATCCTGATCGCCTTCCTGCTCGGCCTCGCCTCCGGTGGGGCCGCCGGCGCACGCCTCGCGGATCGAGGGCGGGATCCCGCCCTCGCCTTCGGCGCTATCGAGATGCTGATCGGACTCTTCGGCCTCGCCTCGATCGCCCTCCTGGGTGGCGGCGTCGCCTACTTCAGTTTTCTCGAGAGCGCCTTCAGTCTGTCGCCCGAAGCGGATCTGCTCATTGTCGCCGTCGTCGTCATGTTCGTCCCCACTTTCCTCATGGGCGCCGTTTTTCCGATAGCCGTCCGGCTCCAGGTGACCGGACTGCAAAGCGTGGGCCGGCGCATCGGAGACCTCTATGCGGCCAACACCGGTGGGGCTATCGCCGGCTCCCTGGCGGCCGGGTTCGTTTTGATCCCCCTCCTCGGGACGCAGTTGACGATTCAGGCCCTGGCGTGGACGAATGTCGTTCTCGGGGTTGTCCTGCTCCTCGCCGGCCCGCTGACTCGATTGGGGAGAAAATGGGCCCTTGCCGCGGTCCTGGCGCTTCCGGCGGTGGCCCTTGAAGTCGCTGTGCCGGGGGATCTTTTCGCAAGACTTCTGGATCAGGTCGACCCGCAGGGTGAGCTCATCTACTACAGCGAGGATGTGGGAGGCACGGTCAGCGTCTATCAGATCGCCGACGGCCATCGCAGCCTGCGGGTGAACGGCACTGGCGAAGTGCGCACCGACCACGCCGCGATGCAGACGTTTCGCACCCTCGGCAATCTGCCTCTCCTGTTGCACCCCGAGCCCGAGAAAGCTCTCGTCGTGGCCTTCGGGGGGGGCGTGACCCTGTCAGCGGCGGAATTGCACGGTCCGGAGCGTCTCGACTGCGTCGAGGTCGTACCGGCCGTGTTCGGGGCGGCAGGCTACTTCGCTGAGTACAACAACGGCATCGCCGGTCGCCTGGACTCGTCTCACATCAATTTGATCGCCGAAGACGGGCGAACCCATCTGCTGCGCACGGACGAGCGCTACGATGTCATCATCTGCGACGCCACCCATCCGACCACGGCGGACAGCTGGCTGCTGTACACCCGCGAGTTCTACGGCCTCTGCCGCCGGGGCTTGAAGGATGGCGGCCTGCTCGCTCAATGGGTGCCCCTTCACGGCCTGACGGCCGAGGATTACAGAGTCATCCTGCGGACCTTCAGGTCCACGTTCCCGCACGTTTCGGTGTGGCTGAACGAAATCTACACGATCCTGCTCGGTTCCTTCGACCCCCTGCATATCGACTACGCCATGCTGCAGCGACGGCTGGCGCGACCCGAAATCGAGGCTAATCTCGCGCCCGTCGACCTCGGTGACGCCGTCTCCTTTCTCGGCACTCTCGCTCTCGACCGGGGGGCCGTAGACCGCTGCGTGGGCAAGGGCCCGATCAACACCGACGCCCTGACCCTGATTGGTTACGCCGACAGCGATGCCTACGGTCTCAACGGCGCGGCAGCCCTCGAGAGCATGAGGCGCCATCTCATCGAAGAGGTGGACGCCTCCATGCTTTCGGGCGCCGGCCCCGAACAGGTGGAAAGGCTCGAGAAGCGCCTCGCGGCACGCCGCTACGCCGTCGAGGGGACGATCGCCATGCTCAAGGGTGACAGGAGCAGAGCGCGGGAGCGGTTCTGGCGTGCCGCTGCGATCGATCCGGAGGAAAACGTGTCGCGCCGATTGCTCGAGGTGCTGGGCGAACGGCCCTGACGGGAACACGGCACCATCGGCTTCGGCGAAAACGCCCCGAGCCAGATGCCGCGGTCGTGGGAAGGCGCCTTCCCGGCGACGAGGCCGGGTTTCAGGGGGAGCGCGCCATCATCCATGAAGCCGCCCGAAACCGGCGAGCCGGCAACTTTCCCCGGGCATCAGTTGTGAAATGACGATCTGACGGCCGTCAAGCCGACCACAAACCGCCCGCCCGTCACTTGACGCGCGCCTTTGAGAACACACTTTTTCTCGAAAACATGAGGAAGAGCCCGCTTTGAAGTCTCGCCTGTTCGACATAGTCCTCACTGTGACTGCGCTGTCCTCGGGCGCTGCCGAGGCAGAGGATTACGGCTCCCGACTCGGGGTGGCGCGGGGAGGCGATGTGAACTTTCAGCCCCGGGGATCGGGGGTGATGTTCGGCGCTCTGGATCCCACCGTCAGGCGCTGGTACGTGCCTCAGGAGCTGTATCACGAATACCAGTGGCGACAGTGGGAGTACAGCAACTACGCCAGGGTAGGGTACGAGCGCTACGTCGATACCAGGATCGCGGGAGACTACTTCTACGACAACTTCGGCGATTTCATCAGCTATGGCTGGCTCATTTACGACTGGCGTCAGGACCAG
>JAPOZF010000011.1:0-1360 GCA_026706165.1 Gemmatimonadota bacterium | reverse complement strand
CTCTACAAGGACCCCAGAGTCACCGAGTGGTTCAGCGACCTGACGGTGAGCGGCGACGCCCGCGGTCAGTACGCCTACGCCGTGACCGTCGGGAAAGAGATCCGGACTACGCTGACACCGATGACCTTTTCCAAACCGAGGTTCAACGGTGTTCAGGTCGACTTCGCGGCCGACAAGTACGCCGCCACCGTCCTCGCGTCGCGCATCACCGACCCCGGAATTGTCAGGACCCAGACCCCCTCCGTTGCAAGCAGCCACACCAGTCTCATCGGCGGGCGAGCGACCGTTCAGATCGGCGACTTCATCACCCTGGGGAGCACCCTGGTTGGCGCCAGGAACTCGAACCCGGATCTCGACATGTTCGACGGCAATTTCATCGCCGGCAACCTGACCGCTGGCCAGAGCAGGAAGCCCGTCACCGTGGTCGCTGTCGTCTTGAGCGATGACAGCCCCGAGGACGGCGAGGGAGGGGCAGCGCTCTTCGGCCACGATCTGCGCATCAGGACCAGGGACTTCGAAACCGGGGAGGAAACCGTCCACACCCTCGCCGAGGTCGTGCGCGCCGGCGCGGAATGGCCTGCCGTGTTCGGGGGATTCGTCAAGGAGGGGTTCCTGGCGGCCGATGGCGTCGAGCGGATCACCCTGAACTACGACTTCAATGACGCGGCCTACATCGGTCCGGACCTGACGAGCATCATCGCAGTGGAGTTCGACTACATCCTGGCCAACGACTACAGAATCGACATGTGGTCGAACAGGCAGACCGGCCTGAATGGCGAGGAAGATGTACCCTTGCCGCCTCTGACGAGTGAAGTCTTCGAGCAGCAATCGCCGGTGCTGCTTCCCGTAGAGCGGGCCGAGGGGAACATCAAGGACATCTCCAACGTGCGGGTCGTGCGCTTCGAATACGGTCTGCCCACGGCCAACCTGGTGGGCGGATTCACGATCGAGGGCAAGAACCTGCTGGGCTTCGACTTCTACGGCGAGTGGGACCGGAACATCAGGTACTCCCAGTACCCCAACGCCTCCCGCTTCGCGGCCAATCGGGGACACGAGATCTCCTCGCGCAGCGCCGATGCGGCGCTGCTCTCGGTCTCGAGACAGGGCTATCCCTACTTCGCCTACGGCGAGCTCTACTCGGTGGCGGAGGATTACTCCACGAGCGCTTTCGGCTCCGACGATGAGGGGGAATTCCAGTACGACGTCCCTGCCAACGCGCTCTACGAGTTCGTCGACGACAACGACGACCAGGACCGCCTCCCCGACTGGGCCCGGGCGGGAGCCTCGTTCGTGGACCCGGAGATCTTCCCCGGCTGGGACGAGAACAACGACTTCATCTCCGACTTCAACCAGAACGACA
>JAPOZF010000128.1 GCA_026706165.1 Gemmatimonadota bacterium | reverse complement strand
GCGGCAGATGCTGACCCTGAAGGGGTACGCCGCGGTCATCGTCGCCATCGAGAAAGTGGTGAGCGCGCCGCTGATGCTGTTTTCCCAGAAGCCGTTCGTCCACCTGGGGCCGGGAGCTTTCATGGGGGAAGAGGCGGCCGGCACCTTCCTGGGCAAGCTGCTGATCGGCGTCAACCTGTTCGACCTGTGGCAGGTGTACGTCGTCGGCACCGGGCTGTCGGTTATGGCCCAGGTCCCGGTGAACCGGGCGCTTCCGTTGGTGCTGTTCCTCTGGGTGTTCTGGCTGGCGATGGGGGCCGCGGTTCCCGAGCCGCCGGGGCCGCTTCCCCCGGCGCCGGAAACGCCGGCCGGGTAGAAGCGCCGGCATGGCGCCCCCCCGGAAATGCGACCGCGTCAGGGCAGGCCGGCTTCGCGGCAGAATGTGGAGAACGGCAGCACGCGGGTGCCGGTGGTTTCGTCGCCGAAGTCCACCTCGCGCCTGTCGGTATCGCGAATGAAGCGCAGCTCCATCCCGTGCCCCTCGGTGTCCTCGACGAAGTGTCAGTATTTCAGGAGGTGGCCGGCCACCATGTTCTCGAAGCGGACGCCCCGGTCGGGAACGCGCGACCAGTCCCATTCGCCGCCTTGCGCCGCACCTTTCCCTCGGCCGACAAAGTCGGAGATTTTTGTCGTGTTCAACATCGCAGGCAACAAGTACCGCCTGATTGCCTCCATTCACTTCAATCGGGAAAAGTGTATATCCGTCACGTACTTACACATCATGCCTACGACCGTGGAGAATGGAAGACATGAGCGTCATAACCCCACAGCTTCGGCGGTCCTGGACGCAAGTGAGTGCCCTGCTCAGGATTCGGAACGAGCAGGAGTATGATCTGGCGCTGAGCGACTCAACAGCCTGATTGATGAAGTGGGTACTGATGAGCGGCATCCACTCTATTCTCTGCTCGATACCCTTGGCGCAGTTGTCCATGCATGGGAGGAACAACACCATCCCATGCCAACTCCTGGGGGGGCCGATTCACTTCGATTTCTCATGGAAGAGCACGAATTGACCCAGTCGGATTTGCCGGAGGTGGGTTCGCAAGGGGGGTTTCGGAGATTCTGGGTGGCAAGCGGGCGCTGAACGTCAGGCAGATACGCGCCCTGTTCGAACGGTTCGGCGTCTCACCTGCTGTATTCGTATAGGAACCACCTGTGCCACCTTGACCTCACCCCTGTCGAAGGTTCGGCAAGCAGCCCGGATACTCGTGGCGGCCCCCTCCCGCCGTCGGTACATTTGAAACCCCTCGGCACCCCCTGCCGATTTCCCAGCGCCCCCACCGCACCTCCTCCCTAAGCGAACCACCGTCGCGCAGGGAATTTCCGTGTCCGAACACATCGGCACCCTCCGGGAGCGCTCGCTCCACGCCTCGGTCAAGCAGTGGTACGCCCTTCCCGGCGACCTGCTCGAGGAGCGGGTGGGCGGCTACGTCGTCGACATCGTCCGCGACGGCAGCATCGCCCGCGCCCGCCAACTGTTGATCGAGATCCAGACCCGCAGCTTCGCCCCCCTCAAGCGCAAGCTGCGGCAGCTGACCGAGGAGTACGAGGTCAGGCTGGTTCACCCGATCCCGCGCGAGAAGTGGATCCTGCGGCTCGCCGCCGACGAGGAGACCGTTCTCGGCCGGCGCAGGTCCCCGAAACGGGGGATGGCCGCCCACCTTTTCGAGCAGCTCGTCAGCATTCCCGACCTGGTGAGCAGGGACTCGTTCAGCATCGAGGTGCTGATGATCGAGGAGGAGGAGGTGCGCTGCTACGACGGCCGCGGCAGCTGGCGCCACCGCGAATGGACGCGCCGCGACCGCCGCCTGCTCGACGTGGTGGAGCGCCGGATTTTCGCGCAGCCGGCCGATTTCCTCGGCTTCGTCCCGTCGCAGCTGGAGAGGCCGTTCACCAACCGGGAGCTGGCCGAGAGCACCGGATACGCCCTCCGGCTGGCGGAGAAACTCACCTACTGCCTCAAGAAGATGGGCGCCCTCGAGGTGGTCGGCAGGCGCCGCAGGGCGCAGCTGTTCGCCGAGGCGGCCTGAGCCGGGAGACCTGTCGCCGGTCGGGGTCTGCCTTTTTGCGGCGCCGGTGTGGGCGCGGGCTTTCCCCGCGGCGATTGCCCGCAGGTGCCGGCGGGGCGAACTTCACCGCGTCCGTGGAACCGACCTGAAAGCCTATGATCAAGCTCGCCTTCATGAGCAGCGTGTGCCCCGACTGGACGCTCGGCGAGGTCGCCGGCGCCATGAAGGAGCACGGCTACAGCGGTTTCGAGCCGCGCGTCGAGTGGGGGCACGTCTGCGGCGTCGAGGCGGACCTGCCTGCCGACCGCCGCCGCGAGACGCGGGACCTGTTCGCCTCGGAGGGTCTCGAGATCTGCTGCCTGGCGACAGGGGTGCGCATGGCGGAGCCGGATGCCTCGGAGCGAGCCCACCACATCGAGGATCTGCGGCGTTACCTCGATCTCGCGGCGGACCTGGGGTGTGGCCTGGTGCGCACCTTCGGCGGCCGCCGCGACCGCGGCGTGGAATGGGCCGAGGTGGTCGACTACGTCGCCTCCGGCTACCGGCAGGTCGTCGACCAGGCGCGGGACGCCGGCGTCACCCTGCTGCTGGAGACGCACGACGACTGGTCCGCCACGGCGCCGGTGCGCGCCGTGATCGAAGCGGTGGATCACCCCTGCCTGCAGGTGCTGTGGGACTTCATGCACCCGCAGCGGATGATGGAGACCCCGGCCGAGTCGTTCCTCGCCGTCGGCATGCTGACCCGCCACACCCATGCCCACGACGGCCGCTGCGTCGGCGGCGGGCTGCAGTTGCTCGACCGCCTCGGGGACGGGGAGATCGACCACGCGGTTCCGCTGCAACTGCTGAACCGCGCCGGCTTCGAAGGGTACGTGTCGGTCGAGGTGATCAACCGGTCCGGAAGCGGCTACGATGCCGAAGCCGCGCTCACCCAGCACGCCGGGGAGCTGCGGCGCCTGGCCGCCTCTCCCTCCGGTTGAGAGGGGATACCCGTTCCCCTAGGTTACCGGCCCGCCCATCCATTTCCCCCCCCAGTCGGATGACCGAACAACAACCACCCGCACAGCCGGCCGCTTTCGTCAGGCTGGCGGTCTTCGAAAACGAGCTCGAAGCGCGCCAGGTGGAGTCGGAGCTTCTCAGCCGCAGCATACCCCACCTGGTCAAATCCTACCGCGACCCGGCGTACGTGGGGGTCGTGCAGAACCACCGCGGCTGGGGCCATCTCGAAGCTCCAGCCATGTTCAGGGAGGAAATCGAGCAGATCCGCCGCGACCTCGGCGAGTCGGCGGACCCTCTCCCGCCGGGCACCCCCAAACCCGGCTTTGTCCGCTGGACGGGCTGGCTGTTTCTCGGCTGGCTTGCCGTCCTCGGGATGATGGCTTGGTCCGCTGACGAAGGTCTCCTTGTCAATTGGGTATCCACGGTCCTCATCCTGGTCCTGGCCGCCTGGTTCATTCGCCGCCCGGCAGGGCGCATCCTCGAGAGGCTGAGAACCCGCAACCGCGGCGGCTCCTGACCCCAAAACCCCGGTAAAACAAAGGCTTATGGACAACGAATCGTCTCGCGAAATCAGGGAAGCGCCCCGGGGTCTCGGCGGCATGCTGCGCAACATCGGCCCCGGGATCGTCGTCTCAGGATCGGTGGTCGGCTCCGGGGAGCTGCTGGTGACCACGCGCATGGGGGCCGAAGTCGGCTTCGTGTTCCTGTGGGGGGTCATCGTCGCCTCGGTGGTCAAGTACTTCATCCAGGTCGAGTTGGGCAGGCAGTGCCTGCTCAACGACGAGACCACCATCCAGTCCCTCGACCGGGTCAGGGGATTCAGGGTGCGCGGCACCTCCTGGAACGCCTGGCTGTGCATCCTCGGATTCCTCGGGGTCATGATCGCCCTCGTCGGCATCCTCGGTTCGGTGGGGGGGATGATGAGCTCGGTGTTTCCGTGGCTTCCCAAGTGGGCGTGGAACTGCGTCATCTTCGCCCTGCTCAGCCTGCTGATCTACCGCGGCCTCTACGAAGACCTCGAGAAGATGGTCTCCTTCCTGGTCGCCGCCTTCAGCCTCGTCGTCATCTTCTGCGTCCTCGCCCTGCAGGGCACGGAGCACGCCATCACCGGGGGCCAGCTCGCCTCGGGGCTGCGCCTGGCCATGCCGGCGGAAGGGGCCTTCACCGCTCTGGCGGTGATGGGCTCGGTCGGGGCCACAGCGGTCGAGCTGTTCATCTATCCCTACTGGATCCGGGAGAAGGGGTACCCGCGG
>JAPOZF010000112.1 GCA_026706165.1 Gemmatimonadota bacterium | reverse complement strand
GGGCGATGACCGCGGCCGCGCCGTTGAGGGATGCGGCAGCCAGCGCGCTTCCGTCGATGCCGAGGTGCGAGATCAGCGCTTCTTCGATCAGGACCGCGCCGCTCATGGCGCCCAGCGTGTTCCAGCCGTAGAGCTTTCCCAGGGTCGCGGCGAAACTGCGACTCAACGCGTTCAAACCCTTCACCATGACGGGAAGGGTCATCCCCATGGCGGTGGTGGGAAGCAGGAACAGGACGAACGCTATTCCGAAGCGGAGCGGGTTGAGGGCCGCGGGTTCACCGAGAAGCGGTCTGAAAACCGGAGCGAACGTCTCGGGAAGTCCCGGGAACTGGACCACCAGCCCGTGACCCACCAGGCCGGCGACGACTTCCAGCAGGGCGTAGAAAACCACGGGGCGTCGAATTCGAAATCCGAAACGGATGGAGAGCGCGTTTCCGAGCGCCAGCCCCCCCATGAAGCTGGACAGGGCCAGGGAGGATGCCCAGACGCTGTTGCCGAAGGTCAGGCCGGCCATGCGGAAGAAGAGGATCTCGAAAATCAGACCCGCGGCCCCCGACAGGAAGAACGCGAGGCAGAGCAGGACCTTCATTGCCGACTCGCAGGGAGAAACAACAGCTGCAAGGGACTGCCGAAAGGCCGCCTCTTCACGCCGGGACCTCCCCCAGAACCAGTTCGTCCCCCAGCTCCGGTCCGCGCCTGCCCGCGGTCCCCGACGTCAGCCCGTAGTACCATTCGGCCCCCGCCACATCGTCCGTCAGAACCAGCCGCCGTCGTTCCGACGCGATCGTCCACGGGTCGTCCGAGGCGAGGGACCAGCGCTCTCCGCCGGAAAACAGGATGGTCCCGAGGAGGCGGACGACGGTCATGGCGGGACGCGGGTTGCACCGGGTGTCGATCAGGCCGTGCGCCGCGTCGTTCGTGCGGTCGAAGTCGGTCAGCGGGTCGATGAACAGGCGCGCGCCGGGAACGGTCGACAGGGCGAGGAGGGCCCAGGCGGCGCGCCGGGCGTTTTCTCCGTCGTCGACGCCGGGCAGGTCGATGGCAAAGTCGGCGCCCCGCGGGGCAGAGGCCGCGCGGTCCCGCCATTCCAGGAGCGAATCCCCCGCGGCCACGCGGCAGAGGGTGCGGCCCCGGGGCCAGTCCCGGGCTTCCCCGTCGAGGCTCCGGCCGATGCGCTGGCGGGGATGCGCCTTGCCGGCGACGACGACGCCGGCAGTGACGGGACAGCAGACCAGCGGCAGGTCCATCCCGCGGGCCGCCTCGAAGGCGGCGGCATCCCGGGCCAGGTACTGGACCTCGAGGGCGTCGCACCGGCCGGCGAGGGCGGACACGGCACCGGCGACGTCTCCTGCCGCGGCGAACAGGTGGTATGCCGTGACCGAGATGCCCTTCGACCTGAGGATGTCGGTCTTCTGGCCCGGGTCCAGTGCCTCCTCGAGGGGAACCCGGACGTGGCGGACCCCCATCTCCAGGCAGGACAGGAGCGGGTAGTCGTTGCGGACCGGCTGCTCGATCAGGGACGGGTAGGCGACGGGGACCTTGCCGGCAGGGGAGACCGGTCCCCGCAGCGTGACCCCGACGGGGGACCCGGGGAGGGCGGCGCTCGTGCGCGTGAGCAGGCGGGATCGCCCGTCGACGGCTTCGGCGCCGCCGGTTCGAATCGCGTGGAGGTCGGTTCGTTCGCCGACCGTCCGAACGAGGGTGAAACCGAACTTGGGCGCGTCGTCCCGTCCCTGTTCGGGTGGCGCGTCCGACGAGAACAGGTGCGAGAAACCGGGCCGCGTGAAAGAGGGGGACGGCAGGACGCGGTAGTCGGCGGCACCGATCCGGCCGGCGAACGCGAAGTGGACGTGGCCGGCGAAGACGGTATCGACCTCGCTTTTCCGGACAAGGTCGAGGAGCCAGGTCCGGTCGGGCTCATCGATGACGTCGTAGTGACCGAAGCCCTGCTCTTTCCCGTCGAACAGGTACAAGGGGAGGTGAAGGCACACGAACGTGCGCCCGCCGGTTCGTTCAGACAGCTGCCGGGCGATCCAGCTGCGCTGGCGGGCGGCCTCGGGCAGGTCGGTGTTCAGGATCTGGGAGTTCAGGATCAGGATCCGGTGCGGACCGAGGTCGACCCGTTTCCAGGAGGGACCGCACCGGCGGTGGAACTTGCCGAGTGTTTCGCGGGTGACGCGGTGGAAGGGCATGGCCGGGTCCGGCTTGTCCCCCACGTCGTGATTCCCGGCGACGTGGTGGGGCGCCAGGCCGGCGTCGCGAATCTGGCGCAGCGCCTCGTCGACGGCGCGGTCGAAGTCGGGCGTCTCGGGGTATTCCTGGACCAAGTCGCCGAGATGCACGACCGGATCGACGCCAAGGGCGGCGGCCAGGCGGAGCGCGACCCCCGCCCGGGCAGTCTGCTTCCGGCGCGACTCGAACTCGAGCGGCGCATCTCCGACGTCGAGCATGTAGTGCGTGTCGGAGATGACGACGAACTCGCGGTCCGCCTCGGGCAGGTATCTTCGATCAAACAATCGGCTCTCCCTGGCAACGGGGCTTGAACTGCGCCGGCATCTGGATAGGCATGGAAGACCTTTTATATTCGATTCCGCGGCCTCGCGAAAGCTTGAATCATAGTCGCACCCGCCCTCTTCTCCCAGACAGACAGACCGCTGTGACAAGGTATTTCAGGATCGCTGTTTGCATGCTCGCCGCGGCCGGTTGCGGCGAGCCGGAGTACCTCGACGTCGAAAGAGTCCTGGACAAGACCGAAGCGGAGCTGGAGACGGCCTTCGGCAAGCCGGACGACTGGAGCGCCAAGGACGACCGCACCAACCTCCTGCAATGGAAGGACATCGACGGAGACAGCACCCGGGTGGTCGTCATCACCAGGGACAGTCTGTCCTGCTACGTGACCTACTCCTTCAAAGGCATGGAGCCATTCGACCAGAAGAAGGCGCTCGAGAAGGTGGGGATTTCGTGGCCGAAGGAGGAGCCGCAGCATGAGTGGGCAAACGGCTCGAAGCGCTGGATGCCGTACGGCGAGTACGAGAGGCTCGTCATCGGCCACGGGGAAAAAGCGGTCACCGTGGCTCTCGAAGCTCCCTTCTCGATTTCGGGGCGGTAAGAAACACCGGGCGGACCCGGCGCGGGCCAGCGACCATCGCACCCGGCGGCCTCCTGCCGCAGACTATTCCCAGATACTGCGCATCTGGTGAACGGTCATTTCCCTGACGAGAGCCGGCCCTCCCTGTGCTCTCAAGGATATGCCGGTGCTGTCGGGCCGGGACGGATGAACCCTGAGGGTGACGCACTGCAGTCCGTTGACGAAGACCTCGATGATGCTCCTGTCCACGAAAATCCGGCAGTCGACAATCCTGTCCTTTTCCAGCTGCACGTCCATCGATTCGGGAATCCGCGCATTGACGTCCTCCCCGAGCGAAGACCGGGATGGATCGATGAGCACCTTGGCGAGGTTCCCGGTCCTTCCTCCGGCGTCGATGTGGAAGCACACAGGTGTATACTCCTCTCTGCCCGGCGACTGAAGAACGTTCACGCACACCATCCTGGCCGCCAGGGGATCTATTTCCGCTTCGATTTCAATGGAATTCCCACAGGCTTCGTTCAACGGGACGTCCTCGTTGGCCGGAAGGCCGAACGCCCCTGTAACCCTGGGAGAATGCCGCAAGGTCTTCGCTGCCTCGGCCGGCTGGATGCCCAGGGTGTTGTCCGCCCGAAGCGTGAATTTGCGCGGCAGCGTCATGATGGATCGTATGCGGCCGACGTCGCGCTCCCTGCATTCCTTGGCGTTGAATATCGCGCAGCACCCCCCGTCGCTGGTGGGCATTACGCTCGGCGCGTGAATACTGCCGCGAAGAACCTCGCCGCCCGTGAATCGCCCGTGGGTGAGCGGTTTGAAGCGCCTCAGGGTCCGGTCGTAGTCGCCGATGAAGTACCCCGACGAGCTTTTGTGGCTGAAGTAGCAGAACAGGTGCTTGTCGCCGATCGCACAGAAATAGGGGCAGGCCCCGTCATCGTGCGGGGTCGTGTTTATCTGGTCGTCGAAGAATCTTCCCAGGTAGACCCAGCGGCCCAGGTCCTGGGAGAAGAACAGACGCGCCGTCAGGTGGAACGGCAGATCGGCTGATTCACGCCCCCGGCCTCCAACCAGGGCAAAGTACCCCGCCCCCTCCTCCTTCCATATGCACGGGTCGCCGCCGCCGCCCCGGTACCCGGTCTCGTCGATGTCGACCGCGGGAATCACCGGATTGCCGGGGTGCTTCTCCCAGTTGAGCAGCAGCGGGTCCTCCGAAGCGGCGACCATGCTTCCCTGCTTGGTGCCGTAATA
>JAPOZF010000690.1 GCA_026706165.1 Gemmatimonadota bacterium | reverse complement strand
CGAGAGCCGGAGCAGGTGAAGGCGTTCCGGGATACTTGGCGCGATGGGATTCACTCGTACCTGACCTATATGCGGGACCGGCTGACGGTGGCGCGGGACCTGCTGACGGGGAGCGGGTCGGTCTTCGTGCAGATCGGAGACGAGAACGTGCACCGGGTGAGGGCGTTGATGGACGAGGTTTTCGGGGAGGGTAACTTCCTGTGCGAGATCAGGTTTAGGAAGAAGACGATGCCACTCGGCGGCAAGTATCTTGAGGAGATGTCTGACTTTATCGTCTGGTACGCGAAGGATGCATCGGCAGCAAAGTACCGTCAGTTGCTGGAAAGAAAGGACTACAGTGGTGACTTTCACTGGAACAATTTCGAAGATGAGAATCTTCAGCGGCATAGGATTTCAAAGAGAGATCTTGATAGAGGATTCCTGCCGCCAGTAGGGGCAAGACGCTTTAGACTGGTGTCCCTTTGGCCAGCATCTTTCGATGCTAAGGCCGTGTTTCCGATCGACTTTAGGGGACGGACATGGTCCCCCCCGCAGGGTCAGTGCTATCCGTATCGATAAGCACCATGCACCGGGCGAAAGGGCTGGAGTTCCGCGCCGTCGCTGTCATGGCCTGTGACGACGAGGTGGTCCCGCTGCAGGAGCGAATCGAAACCGTCGCCGACGACGCCGATCTCGAGGAGGTCTACGACACGGAGAGGCACTTGCTCTACGTCGCCTGCACGCGCGCACGGGATTACCTGCTGGTAACGGGCGTAAGGCCGGCTTCGGAATTCCTGGATGATCTGCAGATGTGATGTGCCTGTGTTCGGAACGCACCTCGCCCTTTCCATCTGTTTCTGCAAACTTCTGAAACGTCGAAGGGGCGTCTGCTTCCAGATCCGAACCTTCAGCCCTGTATGGGAATTTGTCGGAGGTAAGGACCGATTCGGGGCGACGGGCGCGGGCAAGGTTTAGGTTAAATTAGCCCTGAAGGGGTTCCGGGTGTGAGGCCGGATACCGACGATCTCTACCCTCACTGACTGACCGGGAATTCGAGTATGAACTTCAACACCGCCAACAGCACGTTTAGGCAGTTGATGGGAAATGGGCTGAGCTATCGCGTCCCTATGTTCCAACGCGACTATTCCTGGGGCCCGGACGAGTGGGACGACCTGTGGCAGGACATCGTCGCCCTGTTCGGCGAGGACCCGGAACCGGCCCACTACATGGGCTATCTCGTGCTGCAGTCATCCGACAACAGGGCGTTCGACATCATCGACGGTCAGCAGCGCATGACCACCCTGAGTCTGCTGATGCTGGCGGCGGTGGCACACCTTACGCACTTGTCCGGAGCCGATGATCCGGACGACCCGCAACGGCGTCGCGCCGAGCAGCTGCGCGGGAACTATATAGGGGACCTGGACCCCGTGAGCCTGGTATCCCGCTCCAAGCTGACGCTGAATCGGAACAATGACCGCTTCTACCAGAACTACCTGGTGCCCCTGGAACATCTGCCGCAAAGAGGACTGAACGCATCGGAACACCTGCTGCGCCGGGCTTTCCTCTGGTTCAGGGAGCGCATCGAAGCACGGACAGGAAAAGACGGGGAAGCCGTAGCGCGGTTCGTCGACGGGGCCGTGGACAGGCTGTTCTTTACGATCATCACCGTGACCGACGAATTGAACGCCTTCAAGGTTTTCGAGACACTCAACGCCCGCGGGGTGCGCTTGTCGGCGACCGATCTGCTGAAAAACTACCTGTTCTCCGTGGTCTCCCGCGGCGATCCGCACGAATCGGAGATCAACGCCCTGGAAGACCGCTGGGAAGGTATTGTCGGGCTGCTGGGCAGTGAGAGCTTTCCCGAGTTCCTGCGGGTCTTCTGGAACAGCCGCAACCGGCTGGTGCGCAAGGCGGATTTGTTCAAAGTCATTCGCGACGCCATCCGCGACAGGTCGGCGGCCTTCGAACTGATCCGCAACATGGACAGGAGCGCCCGGGTGTACGCGGCCTTGCGCAGCCCGGATGAGGGCTCCTGGACGGCGGAGGAACGGGACAGCCTCGCACAACTGCAGATGTTCAACGTGCGTCAACCACTGGCGGTGTTGCTGGCGGCATTCGAGCGATTCGAGGAAGACGACCGCGCCGGCTTTGGACGCTTCCTGCAGGCCATCGCGGTAGTATCCTTCCGATACAACGTGATCTGCAGCCGTCAGAGCAACGAGCAGGAAGTCTTGTACAACCAGGTTGCCCGCGGGATCTCGTCAGGCCGGATTGACGACCCGGGGGCTGCGATTTCGGAACTGCGGACAGTTTATCCGGAGGATCCGGAATTCAGAGCGGCGTTTACAGAAAAGGCGTTGCGGACCAACAGCGCCCGCAACAACAAAGTGGTGCGCTTCATACTGTTCCGGCTCGAAGCGCAGCTATCGGGACAGCGCCTGGAGTTTGAGAGCGCAAAACATGGTATAGAGCACGTGTTGCCGGAGAATCCCGGCGACGAATGGCAACAGTTCGACGACCAGCAGCGGGAGGCGTCCACCTACCGCCTGGGGAACATGATCTTGCTGACAGCAGCGGACAACCGCGATCTGGGAAACTCGGGATACTCCCGGAAACGGCCGGTTTACCAGCAGAGCAGCTTCGCCCTTACGCGCAAGGTGTCCGAAGACTTCGATACCTGGACGGTGGAGAAAATCCGCACCCACCAGGCCTGGATGGCGAAACAGGCTACGGGCATCTGGAGAATCAGTCTTCCCTCGCCGGCGACCTGATTTCCAACACTTGCCCGGTAACCGCAAAACGCCGCGGCCCCACCCCTCAACTCCGCATTCTACCTTTCGCCGGGGCGGGGATTCAGAACAAGGCAAGGCTGTCATTTAATGGCTCCCCTCAGCTCCACTCTTCCAGCCTACCCTCCTGGTTCTGGCAACCGGTCGCTACCTACACCCCCACCCGGAACTCCCCCCCGCCCGGAGGCACCACCGCTGAGGCGAAGGCACAGCCCCCCTCCCGCGGAAAAGCGACCCTGACGCGGCAGGGGTAGTCCCAGTCGGTCGCCACCCTGCCGGCGGCCTCCCCCTCTCCGGGGCGCCACTCGACGACCTCCACCCCGCCTCCCGAGAAGCTGAGATCCGTGCCGGCCAGAACGGGCCCGTCCCCCCGCCACGGGGCGATCCGCAGCAGCCGGCTGGCGTGCGGGGCCACGAGCCCGAGGTCGATCCTCTCTCCTGCGCCAACCACCCCGATCGCTGCATCGGTGAAGAACTCCGTCACCAGGAAGCGGTCGGCCTGCAGCCCGCCGACGACCTCCCCGGAAAGGATCGCCTCCATCCGCTGCGGGGCGTCGCTCCAGTTGATCAGGGCCAGGGTGTTCCACGGCTCGAGGGCGCGGCAGCGGGGGGTCACGCGGGTGACGAGCCGCGACGGGGCCGCCGGCTCGAACGGGTCGAGCGGCATCGCCGGGGAACCGATCGACGGTATCGCGTGCCGCAGCAGGGCGCGCCGGTCCTCGTCGAGGTAACGGAACGCCTCTCCCAGGCAGACGATCTGGCCGCCGAGGTACTGGTTCAGCACCACCGTCCGCGTCTCGTCGTCGCTCAGCCTGCCGAGGGTGTAGGACCCCATGACCCCCTCGACCAGCGGCTCTTCCCGGCGGCGCAGCAGCATGGCGTCCGGGTCGACGTGCCAGAGCCGGTGCATCCAGGTGCGCAGCAGGTTCTGCTTGATGCGCGGCTTCATCACCTCCCACCAGCCGCGCACGTCGCTGCCGCTGCGCTGGGCGTCGGCCAGTCCGAGCGAGCCGCCGAAGTGCCCGCCGCAGACGCACAGGTAGGCGTCCGGGCCGGCGCCGCGGCGGATCGCCTCCAGGCCGCGCCGGTAGGCCTCGAGCCTCGTCGCCGAGGGATCGCGGAAGCGGATGGCCGGGTTGTTGAAGATGCCGCGCATGAAATCGAACTTGTGGTAGCGGAAGCCCCAGTCATGGGTCAGGGTGCGGTACAGCTGCTCGAGGTGGCCGCAGGCTCCCGGCGCGGTGGTGTCGAGGACGAGGCCGCTCATGTACTCGTAGGGCTCCCCGTCCGCGGTGGCCGCCATCCAGTCCGGGTGTTCCCTCGCCAGCGGCGAGTCCGGGTGGACGGTGTAGGGCGCCGTCCACAGCGCCGGGCTGTAGCCGAGTTGCGAGATTCGCGCCGCAGCCGCCTTCATGCCGCCCGGCCACCTTTCCGGGTCGGGCTCCCAGTCCCCGCGGGTCCGCTCCCAGCCCCCGTCGATCAGGAAGAAATCGATCGGCACCCGCCGGGCCTTGAGATCGGCGAGATCCTGATCGAACAGCTCTTCACTGTAGGATGACCCGTA
>JAPOZF010000722.1 GCA_026706165.1 Gemmatimonadota bacterium | reverse complement strand
CGGCGCCAGGAACCTTCGCAGACTGGCCAGCCGGATGGAGCAAAGCGACCACGACAGGCCATCGGCCCTCGCGGTGATCGTGCCGAAGGGGTACGGTACCGCCGGACCCGGGGACGTGGGAGTGATCCCCATCCGCGCCCTGGGGCCCTGACGGTTTCCACGGATGGCCGTCGCGATCCGCGGCATATGACAGGATGGCCGCCCAATAAGCAGACCTTGTCAACCACGCTGGATCAAGGGAAAAACCATGGAAAACGAGCCTCAGCCCCTGAGCAACCGCCTCGGAGAATTGCTTGACGAACACGAAACCCTGTACGGGGTGATCTGCCGCGACGCCACCCTCACCGACATCGAGTTGATGGCGCAGGCCGGCTACCACGTCGTCTGGCTCGACATGGAGCACGGCCCCCAGTCCACGGCCGAAACCCTGCGGCTGGGCCGTACCATCACCCACCTCGGCATGGTGCCGCTCGTGCGCATGCCGGAGCTGTCGCGCACCCAGGTGCAGCGCCTGCTCGACGGGGGCATACAGGTGCTGGCACTTCCCGACGTGCGCAACACCGGCGAGGCTGCCCGTTTCGTCGAACTGGGCAAGTATCCGCCCCTGGGGCAGCGCGGCGTCTCCAGCTCCAGCGCCGGCACCGACTTCACCATGGGTCCGGACCCGCGGCAGAGACTGCGCGAGGCCGATGAGGCCACCCATCTGATGGTGATGATCGAGAGTGACGAAGCCTGCGATGCGCTGGACGGGATCCTGGCGGTCGAAGGCATTGACATGGTCACCGTGGGTCCGATGGACTGGGCCGTCGGGCTCGGGCTCTTCGGCGACGAGGCCAGGGCGCGCCAGGCCCCGAAGATCGAGCGGGTTCTCAGAACCGCGGCCGAGGCCGAAAAGATCACCACGGCCGGCGCATTCAGCACCGAAGAGGCGGAGTACTACCGCGGCCTGGGGGTGCGGGTCTTCTTCGTGGGAGTCGACCTGGTCCTGAAGCAGCAGGCCCTGACCCGAACGCTGTCCCGGGTTCAGGAGGCGCTTCGGACCTGCTGACCGGGGGCGTTGTGAGCAGGTCGCGGGACGGCCACGTTCACCCGGAGCTTCTCTCCCACGACCGACCCTACACCCAGTAGAGGCCGTGGCCCTGGGCGCCGGTCACCAGGTCGACCGCCAGCCAGAAGGCGATGGCGGCGAACTGCCCGAGGATCAGGCCGAGGAAGAAGGGGCGCACCCGCAGCAGCAGGTTCGGTCCGCCGTAGCGGATCAGCGCCGCCTTGACCAGCCAGACCAGAAAGACGCTGAACCACATGTGGCGGGTCAGCATGATCTGCGACACCGCCAGCCCCATGGGGTGGACGGGGAACGACAGCACGTGGCCCCGCACCCAGTAGAGGCCGAGCATGATCGCCCCGCCCAGACCCATCAGTCCCAGCCCGGGCAGGTCGGGGCCGACCGGGGTGCGCAGGTAATGGGCGGCGAAGTCGATGGTGTAGCGCGGGCCGTTCAGGAAGAACCAGGAATTGGCGTTGTTGGCGCCGGACTGGTACGCGTAGTACAGGGTCGTCCAGACCGACACCCCGACCCCGAGCAGAACCGCGAGGATCATGCTCCACAGGACAACCCCCTTGCGCGCCACAGCCTCGGTCACCTTGAGGCCGTTTGCGGCCGAGGCCATGACGAAGGTGCGCACGTCGCTCATCCAGACCTGCCCCAGGGCGAGCACCCCCACCGCCCCGGACCCTCCCAGCACCGAGGTGCCGTACAAGGTGCGCACCACCGTGGGCGTGATCAGCTGCGCCCGCGTCGCCGCCAGGCCCGACTCGCAGAGGATGCGGGTGATACCGAGGAAGGTCGCCGCGGCCACCAGCACGAAGGTCGCCGCCGCCCACCAGGGCACCCCCGCGGCGATGAACCACCCCGTCATCAGCGCCAGTCCCAGGATCAGCTGCACGTACACCCCGCGCATGGAGAACTCGCCTCTTCCTCTCCCTTCGCCGTGGACCGCCGCCCGCCAGCTCCCCCTCAGGTACTTCCGCGCCGTCCACAGGGTGTAGCCGGTCAGGGCCATCAGGGCGCCGAACTGCACGTAGGAGAGGATGGGGCCGCCGTCGCTCTGCCCGTAGATGTCGAGGTTCAGGGAGCGCGACAGGCCGATGTAGGTGAAGTACCCCTTGAGGGCGTACCCGAGCAGGTAGAAGAGCCAGATGCTCAAGGTCACCTCCTGGGGGGTCAGATAGGCGAACCCCATCATCGGGAAGCTGACGTTGACGGAGAGCTGCTCGAGGCCCCGCAGGACCGGGATCCTCGCCGACAGGTCGACTCCCGGGATGTAGTTGAGGTAGGCGTGCAGGCCGTTCATCGAGGTGACGAGGAAGGGGATGGCGAACCCCGCCCACATCACCGGGTTGCGGAGGAAGCGGTTCAGCGCCCGGCCGGGCTCCTGGGAGCAGATCACCAGGGGCAGCTGGGCCAGGGGATAGGCCAGGCGCTCGTGATCCATCCACTGGCGGCGGAACAGCACCGCCAGGGAGATCATCACGAGGTAGAGCCCGAGGAGCACGGGGACCCACCCGAGCAGTGGCTTGATCCAGACCATCCAGGGAATGGGCTCGCCCTGGGCAACCCCCTCGTAGAAAGCGCGGATCGCCTCGTCCCCCTGCGGCACCAGCCAGTCCGGCACATGCGGGTGGATGTCCTGGGCCCACTCGTTCTCGGTGGTCGCCATATAGGAGATCGCCGGCAGGATCGGCACCAGGTACAGGGTCAGCCCCATGGTGCAGATCGAGCAGGCGATGGCCGCCATCAGGTAGGTGATCGACAGCTCTCCCGCGGACAGCGACAGGCCGGGAAGCAGGCGCCGCAGCGCCGCGTTGACGAACAGGGCGGCGGCGAAGAGCAGGAAGATGGCCGCGGCGGTGGTGAAGTCGATGGTCATGTAGGAGCCGCGCACGACCAGGCAGTTGTAGGGCCCCCAGAAGGCGACCGCGGCGGCCATGGCCGAGCCGGCCAGCAGCGCCCGCGCCGGGCGCACGTATCCGGGGTGATCCGCCTGGCGGGTGCCGTGGCGGCGGATTCCGGCAGCGCCTCGGGAAGGGTCGGGGTCCGTTTTCATCGCTGTTTCGGGTGAAGTAGCGGCGTGCCGCTGCTGGTGTCTACGAAAGGGTCTGAAAAGCTTGCCTCTTTACTGTGAAGGACGCAATTTGGAGACGAAAACTCCAAATATGGACCAGAAATGGAGATTTTAAGGAGATTTTTCAGCCCGCCGCAGGGCAGCTTCTTTCTCTTCGGACCCCGGGGAACCGGCAAGTCGACCTGGCTGCGCCAGCGATTCCCGGAAGCGCTCTGGGTCGATCTGCTTCAGCCCGAGGTCCATCGAGCCCTCATTGCCCGCCCGGAGCGCCTGCGGGATCTCGTCCTGGGCAGCGAGGGCGCGCCCGTCGTCGTCGACGAGGTGCAGAAGGTGCCGGAGTTGCTCGACGTCGTCCACAGTCTCATCGACTCGAGGGGAACGATCTTCGCCCTGACCGGCTCCAGCGCGCGCAAGATCCGCAGGACCGGAGTCGATCTGCTCGGCGGCCGGGCGGTGCTGCGTACCATGCATCCCTTCATGGCGGCCGAGCTGGCCGGGAGCTTCGATCTCCAGCGCGCTCTGCGCGAGGGCATGCTGCCCTTGGTATGGGGCTCACGCGAGGGACCGGATGCCCTACGGGCCTACGCGTCGCTTTACCTGCGCGAAGAGGTCCAGGCAGAGGGACTGGTGCGAAACATCGGGCAGTTCACGCGCTTCCTCGAAGCGGTCTCCTTCTCCCACGGCGCCCTGCTGAATGTCAGCAACCTCGCCCGCGAATGCGCAGTGGGGCGCAAGACCGTGGAGGGGTACGTCGAGATCCTCGAGGATCTCCTGCTCGCCTTTCGCCTGCCCGTGTTCCGCCGGCGTGCCAGCCGCCAGGTAACCTCCCGGCCCAAGCTCTACCTGTTCGACGCCGGGGTGTTCCGTTCCCTTCGCCCCACCGGACCCCTCGACCGTCCCGGGGAGATCGACGGAGGGGCCCTGGAAGGGCTGGTGGCTCAACACCTGCGGGCGTGGGTGGAACTTGCGCCGGCTGAGCACACCCTGTCCTTCTGGAGGACACCATCCGGGACCGAGGTCGACTTCGTCATCTACGGCGAGCTGGGTTTGTGGGCTTTCGAGGTAAAGAACACGGCCACGGTACGCGGCTCGGACCTGCGAGGGCTGCGCGCCTTCTGCGAGGACTACCCGGAAGGCAAGCCCGTCTACCTGTACCGCGGCGCGGAGCGGCTGGTGGTGGACGGAGTCCTGTGCCTGCCTGTTGACGAG
>JAPOZF010000640.1 GCA_026706165.1 Gemmatimonadota bacterium | reverse complement strand
TCCGGCGACCGAACTGGACCTCAGCCCCAGTCAGCGCCGGGCGGTCGAGACCGCCCTGCGGGAGAAGGTGATGGTCCTGACCGGCGGCCCCGGGACCGGGAAGACGACGGTTACCCGGGTGATCCTGCGCCATTTCGAGAAAGCGGGCCTGCGGGTCGCCCTCTGTTCCCCCACGGGGCGGGCGGCGAAGCGGCTCGCCGAGGCGACCGGCCGCGAGGCGAAGACCATCCACCGGCTGCTGGAGTTCATGCCCGCCGAAGGCAGGTTCCGCCGCGGCCGCAACGACCCGGTCGAGGCCGACGCCGTCATCGTCGACGAGACCTCGATGATCGACGTCCCGCTGATGCACGCCCTGCTGCGCGCCCTGTCGCCGCAGGTCCGCCTGCTGCTGGTCGGGGACGCCGACCAGCTGCCGTCGGTGGGGCCGGGGAACGTCATGGGGGACATCATCTCCTCGCGGCGCGTTCCGGTTGCGCTGCTGACCGAGATCCACCGCCAGGAGCGGCGCAGCCGCATCGTCGTCAACGCCCACCGCATCAACGCCGGCGACTGGCCGGAGCTGAGCAACAGCCGCGACGGCGACTTCTTCTTCCTCGAGGAGGAGGATCCCCCCGAAGCCGCGGCCCTGATCTCCGACCTCGTCGGCCGCCGCCTGCCCGCACACGGCGGCTACGACCCTGTCGGCGACATCCAGGTGCTGAGCCCGATGTACCGGGGGGAGACCGGGGCCATCAACCTCAACCGCCTGCTGCAGCAGCGGCTCAACCCGGGCGGCAAGGTCTGCCGGAAGGGGGAGCGGGAACTGCGCGTCGGCGACAAGGTGATGCAGGTGCGCAACAACTACGAGCGCGCCGTCTTCAACGGCGACCTCGGGCGCATCCTCGCTTTCGACGCGGAGGAAGGCTCGATCCGGGTGCGCTTCGACAGCGGGGTCTCCGGCGACTACGGGGCCAACTCCCTCGACGAGATCGTGCCGGCGTACGCCATCAGCGTCCACCGCGCCCAGGGCTCGGAGTTTCCCGTCGTCGTGCTGCCCCTGACCACGCAGCATTACCCGATGCTGCAGCGCAACCTGCTGTACACGGCGATCACGAGGGCCCGCTCCCTGCTGGTCGTCGTCGGCGGCAGGAGGGCCCTGGGGCGGGCGGTTTCCAACGATGAGGTCGCGAGGCGCTACACCGCCCTCGGCGAGCGGCTGAGGGATTCGGACTGAGGCAGGGCCGGAGGGGGGCTCAGGCCGTCCTGGGGGTGCATCCTGACCGATGCGCGGGGTCGGCTACCGCATGGCGGAACCCGAGACGCGGTAAAACGCCCGGTCCCCTTGCCCACGCCCCGAAGCCCGGCGACCGGGCTTGGAGCCGGTCAGCCCGAGCGCCGCCCGTCGATCCGGGTTCCGGCTGCGGTTCTCGCGGAGCCCAGGGCCCGGGAATGGCTCCGTAGACCTGCGGACCCGTTCCAGCTTTCCGAATTACCCGAAAGCGCCACTCAGCAGTCTCTTCCCGGCGCTGGTCGAACGCCCACCGGGTTTCGGGCCCCATTCGCCCCAACGCCTGGAATTTCTCTCAGATTTCCTTCGCTGTTCACAGAAAGAACATGAAAAACAGGGATGTCCTCACAAAAACTTCATATGCATTTCGTTACATTGAACAGCGACACGACCGCAGCGGTGGTGGGTCCGCCGTGGACGCCGCGGGAGCTGTCGGCCGAGGCGGGAGACCGCCAGTGGTGTTGGGTTGGCAGGCGCCGTCGAAGACGGGCGGGTCGGCGATCCTCGGGTATGAGTATGAGTACCACCCTGCCGATTTGCAGTTCCGCCCTTCCAGGGCACGGGAGGAGACGACGGTGGAAATCTTCTTCGACATGTCGCAGAGCGACACGTACGGGGTAGAGCAGGGGCCGTGGAGCGACTTCCGGCCGGACTACGTGGTCGGGGTCACCGGCAGCAACGGCGCTCTCACCAAGGAGTTCTACTGGCGCTGGACGGGCAACGCGTGGGACAAGAAGGAAGGGGCCGACATCCCCGAGGTGGAGATTGCCTTCGCGACCCGATACCTGGAAGGTGCGATGTACTGGAAGCTGCTGGACGTTCCGGATACGGACCGGCCCTACTATGAGTTGGGGGGGGGATTTCAACTCTCACAAGGCGGTGCGGGTCTCGAAGGGCGTGTACCGGGACTATGTGCCGAATGGCGATCAACCCTTGAGGAACGAAGTGATATTACCCACGCCTGTTGAACCGGACTCCTGGGGGAGGATCAAAGCACAATGAGCTCGAAGAAGGGGTATCGGTGGCTGTGGATCGGCGCGACGGTGTTGCTGAGCGGGCCGGTCCAGGCTCAGAAGGAGTTCCCGATCGGGGTGTGGTTTCCGGGGATGCTCGAGGACGATGATGCCCAGAGGGCGGCGCGGCTGGATTCGGTGCAGGCGGCCGGGTTCAACACCATCCATGCCATGCGCGGGCCCGGGCAGTTGCGGAGTTCCGAGTACAACCAAGCCTGGATGGCCCTCGCCCACGCCCGGGGCCTGAAGGTGGAACTGCACAGCTGGCTGCAGCCGCCCGAATGGCGCGAGAGCAGCCGCACCTACTGGGCGCGGACCTTCGAGGCGGAGGACACAAATCTATTCACCTACCCGACCGGCCGGGAGGCCGACGCATAGCAAAGGAGATTGCGTCATGCGAGTGCGCAACGTGCTGTTTTCGATGATCGCCTTGGTTGGAATCCATGGCGCTGACCCGGCGATGGGGCAGAGAGGGGATTTCACAGTGGACGGCGACCCGATGGATTGGGGAGGGCCGGACCGTTTCGACGAATACGCCGATGTGGCGCCGGACACCAACAGCACGGTAGACCTTCTCGGCTACGAGTTCGGCGGCGGCGGGCGCGTCTTCAACGTGTCGGACACGCTGTTCACCTTCCTCTTCCAGTTTGCGGCCCCGCCCTTCCAGGGCACGGAGGAGACGAAGGTGGAGATCTTCTTCGACCTGTCGCAGAGCGACGCCTACGGAGTGGAGCAGGGGCCGTGGATCGACTTCCGGCCAGACTATGTGATCGGGGTTACCGGCAGCAACGGGGCTCTGACCAAGGAGTTCTACTGGCGTTACACCGGCAGCGCTTGGGAGAAAAAGGAAGGAGCCGACATCCCCGAGGTGGAGATTGCCTTCGCGACCCGATACCTGGAGGGCGCCTGGGATTGGAAGCTGCTGGACATCCCGGACACGGACACGCCTCACTACGAGCTGAAGGGGGATTACAACTCTGACAAGGCGGTGCGGGTCTCGAAGGGCGTGTACCGGGACTATGTGCCGAATGGCGATCAACCCTTGAGGAACGAAGTGATATTACCCACGCCTGTTGAACCGGACTCCTGGGGGAGGATCAAGAACCCATGAACTTTCGAAGGTGGTTGCTGGCGGCGGTGCTTCTGGTGTCGGGCGGTCCGCTCGGCGCTCAAGGGGAGTTCCCAATCGGAGCGTGGTTCCCGTGGTGGTCTTGGAGTCCTCGTCTCCGCGGGTGGACGAGCCTGTGCAGGCGACGCTGACCGACCCGGATGGGGGTTTTACGGGTAAGAGTTGGACGTGGGAAGCCTTGGCTGGTGGCAGCTCGTTGTGGTCGCCGATCTCGGGGGCGACCACGGACCGCTATACGCCGACGGCGTCGGACCTGAGGAAGCAGCTGCGGGCGCGGGTGAGCTATCGGGACGGGCACGGCGCCCATACCGACACGGCCGAGAGCGCCGCCAGCGCTGCGGTGGCCATCAGCAACGCCCACGCGCCGACGATTTCAGGGCCGGACAGCGTCTCGTATGCCGAGAACGACACCGTTGCGGTCGGCACGTACACGGCCAGCGATGCCGATGGCCACCCCATCGAGTGGCTGGCGCTCGGCGGGGCCCATCGGGGCCTGGTTCCCGGGGTTGTTCAACAATCAATCGGGTCAGTTTGCGGCGCGGCTGGATTCAGTGAAGGCGGCCGGGTTCAATACCGTCCATGCCCATGCGCGGGCGCGGGCAGTTGCGGAGTTCCGCGTACAACCCAACGCTGGATGGCCCTGGCCCACGCCCGGAGCCTGAAGGTGGAACTGCATAGCTGGCAGCAGCCGCCCGCGTGGCGCAGCTCCAGCCGTAACTACTGGGCGCGGACGTTCGAGGCGGAGGATACGGACCTTTTCACCTGACCCCTAACGAGGGAGGATGCTACCATGCGAACGAGGACGCTTCAACTCATGCTGACTGCTTTGCTCGGCCTGCTCCTGGCGGGGCCGGCTTCGGCTCAGAACGTAGGAAGTTTCGTAGTAGACGGAGACCCGGGAGATTGGGGGAGAGGTGGGCCGAGT
>JAPOZF010000785.1 GCA_026706165.1 Gemmatimonadota bacterium | reverse complement strand
GCTACAACTCCGGCACCACCCTGCTGAGCCGCATGCTCGCCCGCCACCCCGGAATCGCCGCGCTCCCGAGCGAAGGAGTGCGGCTCACGGACGGACTGCCCCGCCCCGAGGAGTTCGGCTGGAACCGGATGTGGTGCCGCTGCCTCGACCGGGTGCGGCTCGCCGTGGATCCGGGGGCCGCGCAGCGGGCGGGGCGGATCAAGCGGCAGTGGTCGCTGCTCTATCCGCGGAGCGCCGCCAACCTGCTGGAGAAATCGGTCGCCAACACCGCCAGGATCCCCTTTCTCCAACAGTTCTTCCAGCCTGCCTTCTTCGTCTACATCATCCGCAACGGGTACGCTGTTGCCGAGGGGATCCGGCGCAAGGCGCTTCCGGGAAAGTGGGGAAACCCCGATTACCCGGAGCGCTACCCGATCGAGCTGTGCGCCGAGCAGTGGCGCGCCTCCGACGACCTCGTCGAGGCGGACCGCGTCCATACGGAGCGGTTCCTCCGCGTCAGCTACGAGGAGCTCACCGGGTCACCGGAGGCAACCGCCGCAAAGGTGACGGACTTCCTCGGACTCGAGCCGCTGCCGGAGGGGGTGCTGCGGTCGCGGTGGCGCATCCACGACGCCGAAGGAGAGATCCGCAACATGAACCGCGACAGCATCGGCAGGCTTTCCGCCGACGACATCGCGGCCATCGACCGGGTCGCCGGAGAGGCCCTGGCGAGGAACGGGTACCAGGCGGAATGAGGAGCCTGCATACCCGGGACGCCGCTCCCCCCGGAGGGCTCCGTCGTGGAAGGGACCTGCCGGGGCGGAGACGGAACACTCGAGGATCCCGGGTCCCCTTCATGCCTTGAAACGGGATGGTCGACTGATGCTGGACAGCATGGAGCGCGGAACCGAGGTGCCCGTGAAGGGGGCGGCCAGGCTCAAGGTCGGCATCCTGCTGCCTGCGGAAGGTTGGGTGGCATGGGTCGAGCACCTGGTCGGAGAGATCGCCCTCACCCCGGCCGCCGAGATCGCCCTGATCGGCGTGGCGGAACGGAGGGACGCCGGGCTCCGGCCGCGGGCCGCCTTCCTGTGGCGCCTGTACACCGCGCTCGACCGCGTCGGCGCGCGCATCCGCCCGGATGCCTTCGCCGCAGCCGAACCTTCCGCAGCCGTCCCAGTGGAGATCCAGCACTTCGACCCGCGGGAGCCGCTGCCTTCCTGCGCCGGCCTCGACGTCCTCCTGTTGCTGGGGGAGGCGGCCGACCTCCGCGGGCAGCTGCCGCCGCCCCGCTTCGGCCTCTGGTGGTTCGCCGGCGGCAGCGGCGCGGGAGCCGCTGAGGTGGTCTCGGGGACGGCCGCGACCGCGGCCACACTCTGGGCGACGCTGCCGGACGGAAGGGAGCATCCTATCTGCCGCTCCTGGTCGCGAACCAACGACAAGTCGGTCTGGAGAAACCGCCAGCGCCGCTGCTGGAAGGCCGCCCACATGCCGGCGCGAAAGCTCAGGGAGCTTCGCCACCGGGGCGCCGCAGCCCTCGCCTGTGCGGGTGGATCGCCAGAGAAGTCAGCGGAGGCAGCTTCCGACAGCGAGGACATTGCCGCCCCCGGGAATCTCGAAACCGCGGCGTTCGCTTTGGGGCTGGCGCGGCGCGCCCTGCGCGGCGCCGTCGAGACGACCTTCTACCGGCCCCAGTGGTGCCTCGCGTACGAGCTCGACCCGGAGCCGGCAAGCGTGCGCCCGGACCGGCTGCGCCGATTGATTCCCCCCCGGGACCGCTTCTGGGCCGACCCGTTCCCCGTCGAGGTCGACGGCCGCTGCTTCGTCTTTGTCGAAGAGTGGCTGTACCGCCGCGGCAAGGGCCGCATCTCCGTGCTCGAGCTCGAGGGGGAAAGCGTCAGGGAGGCCGGGACCGCCCTCGAGGCGAGCCACCACCTCTCGCACCCGTTCCTGTTCCGCTGGAATGACCGGCTCTACATGATTCCCGAGAGCGGCCGCACCCGAAGCGTCGAGCTCTACCGCTGCCTGTCCTTCCCTTTGAGATGGGAGCGGGACAGGGTGCTCCTGGAGGGCCTGCGCGGAGTGGACGCCACCCTGGAGGAGATCGACCGCACCTGGTGGATGTTCCTCAACGTCGGCAAGCGCGGGATCTCCAACCACGACGAGCTTCATCTCTACTACGCCGACAGCCCTCTCGGACCCTGGCGGGAGCACGCCCGCAACCCGGTCAAGTCCGACGTGCGCTCGTCGCGGCCCGCAGGACGGCTGATCAGAGACAACGGGCAACTGCTGCGGCCGGCCCAGGACTGCACCCCCCGCTACGGCAGCGCCATCTGCCTCCACCGCATCCTCGAGCTCTCCCCCGACCGCTTCGCCGAGGAGCCGGTGGCCCGCCTCGAGCCGGCGGCGGTCCCGGGCGCCGGCCGCATCCACACCCTGAACGGCTGCGGCGGCATCAGGTTCATCGACTTCCAGCGCCGCATCCCGCGCATCGCCTGGGGAAGACCGCATGGCTGAAGGGAACGGCGGAGGAAGCAGGCCTTCATCCACAGCCGGGGAAAAGGGACCGCACCCCGAAGCCGACACTTCCTTCAGCGACATCAGGGACCTCGCCGGCGGCGCCCTGGTGACCTTCGTCGGCAAGGTGGGCCGCCTGTCGCGGGCCGCCTTCCTCGCCGTGGTCGCCCTCTTCTGCGGCCTCGAGGTGGTCGGAGCCTACTCGGTCGCCTGGGGGTTCGTCGCCACCGTGAACCGGGTGGCGCGCTTCGGGCTCCAGCGCGGCGTCGTGCGCTTCCTGATCGCGGGAGGAGTCCGCCGCGGGACACAGTCCGGGCAGGCCGCTTCCGGCCCCGCGGTCGACGCCGCCCTCGCCGCTTCCCTTCTGATCGGAGCCCTGGCGAGCGCCGCGGTGGTCGCCGCGCTGCTGCTGGCGACCGGGCAGGTCGCCGCCTTCTACCACAAGCCCGGGCAGCTGCCCCTGCAGGAACCGCTGCGCATCCTCGCCTGGTCCGCACCCTTCGTCACCGCCTCATGGATCTTCCTCTCGGCGACGCGGGCCCTTCGCATCATGCGCTACGCGGTGTACGTCTTCTCGATCGCCGGCCCCCTGCTGCTGCTGGCGGGAAGCCTGGGGATCGCGCTGATCGGCGGGGGCACCGAGTGGACGAGCCCGGCGCAGCAGCGCGCCGCCCAGTCCGGTTTCGCCGTCGCCGTCGCCTGGGTGCAGCTCGGCACCGCGGCGGCATCCGGCGTCCTCGCCGCGCGCTACTTCGGCCGGCATTTCTCGCTGCGGCGCAGCCTGACCAGCCTGCGAGGAGCGCCGGTCGCGGCCATGGCCCGATTCTCCGCGCCGGTCATGCTCGCCGACCTGATGGTCTCCGTCCTGATTCAGCTGGACGTGCTCATGCTCGGCAAGCTCGTCAGCCTGACCGAGGTGGGGATCTACTCGGTTGCCCGCCGGGTCGCCAGCTCGATGCTGAAGGCGGTTCAGGCCTTCGACCCGGTTTTCAGCTCCGTCGTCAGCGAGCTGTCCCACCTGCGCCGGGAGGAGGAGGTGGCCCGCCGCTTCGTCGTCATTTCGCGCTGGCTGCTGACCGTCAACCTGCCGATCTTCGCCACCTTGTTTATCGTTGGTGACAGCCTTCTGGGCTGGGCGGGCGAAAAATGGGTGGGCGAGCCGACGCAGTTGGCGGTCGGGCTGAAGATCCTCTACGTCCTCGCCGTGGGGATGCTGCTCCAGGGCACGTTCGCCATCATCGAGCCGCTGCTGGCCATGACCGGCCGCCCCGGTCTCAACACCTTCAACAACAGTCTCTGGCTGCTGGCGAACTTCGCGCTGAATCTCTGGTTCATAACCGGGTTCGGGGTTGTCGGAGCGGCCTACGGAGCGACCTTGTCGATGTTCTTCGTCAACTCCCTGCGGTTGCTGCAGGTCTGGCGCCTCCACCGCATCCGCCCCCTCGACCGCAGCCAGGTCAAACCGCTCGCGGCCGCCGCCGCCGCGGCGGGAGCCGCCTGGCTCGCATCCGCGGCCTCGGCCCCCGGATCCCTGCCGGGTGTCGCGCTTGCCTGTGCAACCTTCATCGCCGCCTACGGGCTTCTTCTGTGGAGGATGGGCTTCGAACAGGAGGACCGTCTGCTCCTGCAGCGCGCCGTCAGCACCCTCGGCTCGAAGCTGGCGGGCGGCCGGAGCTCCCCGTGACCCGGCGGGCCATCGTCCTGGCGGCCGGGGCCGGCACCCGGCTCAACCCGATGACCAACGGACTGCCCAAGTGCCTGGTGCCGTTCGTAGAGCGGCGCCTCGTCGATCTGCAGGTGGCGGCGCTGCAGGCCGCCGGGGTCGAGGAGATCGTCCTCGTGGTCGG
>JAPOZF010000673.1 GCA_026706165.1 Gemmatimonadota bacterium | reverse complement strand
CGCGCAACGAGTCGAGTACCGCCAGCTCTCTCTGCGCCCGCTTGCGGCCGAAGACCTCCTGTTCGACCTCGTCGAAGGCGGTCTGGAGGCCGACTGGAAGCGCGTCGAGAATCCTGAAGACGGCAAAATGCTTCCGGCCCCGGAATGGAGCCGACACCGGCTCGGACAGGGCGCCGACCTCGAGCTGGAAGATCGGCCGGATCGGCGGGTCGGTTTCGTCCTTGAGCAGGAAGATGCCGATGTCGCCCCCCTGCTCGCGGGTCTTCTCGAACAGGCTGCGCTCGCGCGCCAGATCGGCGAAGTCGGCGCCTTCCTCCACGAGCTCGACGACCTCCCTCGCCTCCTCCTCGGTCTCCACGAGAATGCCGGCGTAGCGCAGGGCCCTGTCCCTGTGGGTTGCGGCGAAATGTTCTTCCATCTCCTCCTGCGAAACCGACACCTGCTCGTTGATCAGGGCGGTTGTGTACAGATTGACGACATGGGCGTCGACACGGGCCTGCAGCTGCCTCCCGAACCACTTCTCCTCCCCGATCCCGCGCCGGCGGGCTTCTGCCAGGAGAACGGTCTTGTCGATCAGGGCCCGCAGCAGGGCGCTGTCCCGCTGCGTTTCCGTCAGCTCCGGCGACAGGGCCCTGTCCGCGAGAGTTTTAAAGGCTTTGAGATCCTCCGATGTGATCGTCCGCTCTCCCACCGAGGCGAGAACGGTTTCGTCGGCAGCCTGCGCCGCAACGGCGATGCCAAGGAGAAAGGCGGCGGCGAGTAGCCGCAGGCGAATGTCATTCATATGCTCGAGCTCCCGGGATTTCCTTTTCTTGTTGATTGTTGTCGTCACGGTTCACTCCGTCGCTTTGGTCCGCATGCCCGCCCCCGAGTGCGCGCGAAGCAGCCGGAACATCAGTTCTTCCCCGCCGGTCCATTCGCGGTGGACTTCCTCCGAACCGTACCGCTCCCACAGTCCCGACACGGCATTCCAGTCTCCTCCCCCGGCACGGCCGGACATCGCCGCGGAGAGGAGGTAGCCGCGCCTGTTCTTCGGCATCCGGTCGGACCGCGCGAGTATTTTCCCGGCGTTTGCCGCCATTCGAGCCGCGTCTCGGGCCCCGACCGCGGCGAACAGCGAGACCCATGCCTTCCCTGCCGGGGGGAGAACCCCGAAGCAGGGCGATGATGCGACCTTGTTCCAGACCTCGCTCGACCCGGCCTCTCCGAGGGCGGGGTTGACCACCGTTGCCACGGTGTAGAGGGAGCCGAGCCATTGTTGCGCCTCCACGGGGTCGGAGCATCCCTTGAGCCCCCGCCCGCAGATCTGCGCGTCCGCCCGCAGGGACGGCGGCATCCGCATCAGGGCGGATTCCTCCCCCTCGACCAGGTAGGCGCGGATGGCGCGCGCGCTCTGAACCAGCTGCAACAGGGTATACCCTTCCCTGGTTCCGACTCCACCTCTGGCTGATGGAGGGCGCCACTCCCGGCCGCCGGCTTCCAGGAGGTCGAGGACCGGAACCGGAGAGGTGCGCAGGGCCATGAGTCCGCTGGCGCTGTGATCGAGAAACCGGGATCTCACGGCGTTCAGGTCGAGGAACGGGTGGTAATCGCTGTTCACCGGCACCTCGTAGGAATCGAAAAACGGCTGCAGCGCCCCGCTGCCGGCGACCCTCCTCGTTTCGAGGTCGGCGACGGAGTGGATGTGGTGACGGCGCAGCTCGCCGGCAATTCCGGCATCGGCGAACAGGTCCCCCCGGAGCTCCCCGACCGGCCCGCCCTTGCGCGCCAGGATCAGGATGTTGGCGTCGTCGGTCGCGTACACGTCGTACTCCGGGAAGGTGCGCGAGAGCGCCCCCATTACGGAGGCGACCAGCCGCGGCTCGAGCTCGTAGAGCTGCAGCCACTGGGCGAGTATCCCCCGGGGCCGCAGGTGGCGTTCGGCGAGCTCGTAGAACTCCGCGGAAAAGAGACTGGACACGCCGCTCACCCAGGGGTTGGAGGGCTCGGCCACGAGCAGGTCGTACTGCGCGTTCCGCGCCGACAGGAAGCTGCGGGCGTCGTCGATGAAAATGCGGCTGCGCGGATCGGTGAAGACGCGCTCGACGTGCCGCCCGAGCTCGGTAGCCGCCTCGACCACGGCCGCCTCGATTTCGATGGTGTCTACCTGCTCCAGGCGGCTGCTCCCGAGCAGGACGTGGCTCGTCTGCCCGGAGCCCAGGCCGATTACCGCTGCGTTGGCGGCACCGGGATGAGCCGCCAGGGGCAGGGCCGCGGAGAGAACCATCGTGACCTCGTCGCTTGCCGGCCCGCTTTCCCCGGCGAGGTTGATCGAAGCCTCGGCCTTGCCGTTGGTGAAGATGACCAGCATACCCGACGAGTAGCGGACCAGGTCGACGCTGGTCGTCTTGCCGTCCTTGTGGAAGGTGTTGCCCGCCTTGTCCGCGGAAATGAGCTCGCCGTAGCGGTAAACCCCCGAGACCATCTCCAGGGGGTCGATGCGCACCCATGCCAGCACCGCGACCACCGCGACAACTCCGGCGCCGGCGGCCATTCCGGGAAGGAGCCGGGAGTCGTCCCGGGCGATCCGCAGGAGCAGCACCGCGAGGCCGAGGTCCACCGCGGCCCCGAAGGCGACAAGTCCTTTCAACCCCAGCAGTGGCATCCCCACGTGCGTGGCGGCGACCACTCCGGCGATGGCGCCGACCGTGTTGGCGGCATACACGGCGCCGATGCTCTTCTCACCGGCACCCTGGGAGAGCAGGGTGAAGGTGATCAGGGGCAGGGTCATCCCCGCGCAGAAGGTGGCGGGAAACATCACCAGCAGCGACAGCGAATGGCTGGCCAGGTTGAAAAGGACGTACCCCTCGCCGGTCCGGCTCAGGCCTTTCATGATCGCAGCCATGAGCTCGAAGCAGTTGGCGTAGACCGGCACCGTCGCCAGCGCCAGAATCCCCATGGCCCATTGCACCGCGCCGAGCCAGCGCACCGGCTCGGCTATCCCGTCCATGCGCCGCCGGATCCACAGGCCCCCGAAGGCCAGCCCGGATATGAAGGCGCTCAGCATGAGCTCGAAAGAGTGAGTCGAGCTGCCCAGAACGAGGCTGAGCATGCGAATCCAGGCGATCTCGTAGACGAACGACGCCGCCCCGGTCAGGGCGGCCACCCACAGCATCAGGCCGTACCCGACCCGCTCCGGGCGGCGTCGGGTATCCGTCTCCATCTCGTTGTCCTGGCCGCGATCCGGGGCGAAACGCGCGGCTGCGAACACGACCGCCGCTACGGCGAGGTTCAGCACCGAGGCGGCGATGATGGTCCCGGGAAGTCCCAGCTCCCCCACCAGCAGAAAGCCGCTCGCCAGCACCCCGGCCGCCGCCCCGATGCTGTTGCTGAAGTAGAGCATCGAGATGGAAGAACCGGCCAGGCGGGGCCACAGGCGGACGACGCCGGCGCTCATCAGCGGAAAGGTCGTCCCCAGCAGGATTGCGGGGGGCAGAACGATCAGCGCGGAAAGCGCCAGCTTCAGGACCCCGGCCGCTTCCGGAGAGCCGAGAGCGGGCATGAGACTGGTGTGGGCCAGCCGGACGGCGCCGTCGAACAGGGGGTGGAAGAGCAGCCCCATCAAGCCTATGGCCGCCTCGGCGGCGGCGTACCAGCTCAGGAGGTGCCGCAGTCGCAGCGAATGGCGGCTGGCCAGCCAGGAGCCGAGGGACAACCCGCCCATGAACAGGGCGATGACGAGGGTCTGGGCGTAGGCGGCGTGCCCGAGGAAGAGGCCGAGGTAGCGGCTCCAGATCGACTCGTAGACGAGTCCGGCGAAACCGGAGGCCGCGAAGGAGAGAAACAGGGTGAAGCGCAGGAGATTCACGCCCGGGAGCTCCCGCGGCAACGGAACCGGGAGATCCCCGGGACGCGGCTATTCGACACCGGCGTAAACGACGATGAAACTGGTTCTCTGGGCGGTGGCCTCGAACACCTTGCCGAAGACCCCGTCGTCGGCGCGCACGGTCTCGGTCAGGATGCGGCCCAGCCTGAAACCTAGCTGGGTCGTCAACACGTACCCCTGGTAGTTCGAGGTGTTCGACAGCTGGATACCCAGATTGGCGCTGCGGAAGTCCCCGGTTTCGGCGGCCGCTCCGGCGGCCAGCAAACCGGCCTCGTCCCGCTCGCGGTCGTCGAAAGCGGCCAGCTCGAGGCCTGCGGTCAGGGTGCTGTGCGACAGCAGCGGCAGGCGCCCGACGAGGGTGGCGATTCTCATCCAGTGCCTGCGGTCCGGCTCCCCCCGCAGGAAGCTCTCCTGGCTGAAGACCTCGCTCTTGAGCTTTGCGGCGAAATCGACCCTCCCCAGGCCGCGGTCGTACTCGACCTTGTTGATC
>JAPOZF010000602.1 GCA_026706165.1 Gemmatimonadota bacterium | reverse complement strand
CGCGCAGAATCGCACGGTGCTCTTCCTCGGCGGAGCGACCCTTCCGGCCGGCGCGCTCCTTGAGCCGGGCGACGACCTCCGGTACCAGCTTCCTGACGGTCAACTGTGCCATGCGTGCGAATATGATAGCATTGATTCGCCGGTCAACCGCCGGAATGGCCACTGTGGAAACCTCCAGCTTCTGCGGCTCGAGGGCGCGACCGGTTGACCGGGGAGGACGTCCCGTTGAAGAGCGAGTTGAGCTTCCGTGCCCGGGTGCCCGTTATCGACTCCAATGTCGGCGACGGTCAATCCCTCTTCGGCAGGCTCCCGTCGACACTCCGGAGGAGCTGCGGGCAAAGCTCGGCCGCCACGGCGTCGAGCGGGCCGTCATTTTCCTACCTTCTTGGTGGCTTGGTGGCAATCATTTCTGCCTACTTCCTTAACTATCGCAGGCCAAGAAAGGCTGACCTCGCAGCCGAAGTCGGCCGTTCACAATCAAAGGTCAGGTCCATGAAGCTCGGAGAATACAGCCTGGTTGACGACACCGAGTTGCGATTGGTGATCTGGGCGGCATGAAGCTCTCTACCATCGGCTTCACCAGGAAGCCTGCCCGCGGATTTTTCGAACTACTCCGTCAATCGGGCGCCAGACGCGTCGTCGACGTACGGCTCAACAATGGGTCGCAGCTCGCCGGTTTCACCAAGAAGGACGACCTCCCCTACTTTCTCGATAAGCTTTGCGGCATGGAGTACGTCCACCTTCCCGCGCTTGCCCCGACGAAGGTAATTCTCGACGACTTCAAAAAGCGGAAGGGCGACTGGAAGACCTACGAGGATCGCTTCCTCGCCCTGATGCGGGAGCGGCGGATCGAGGAGACGGTCCCCAGGGAGATCGTCGCGGACAGTTGCCTCCTGTGCAGCGAAGACAAGCCCCACCACTGCCACCGGCGTCTCGTCGCGGAGTACCTGGACCAGCATTGGGGCGGCGTCGAGATCTCCCATCTCGGATAGAGGCATGGCATGAATAAACCGGCCGTTGGGACTTTCATTCCGACCATGGTGGACCGCATCGTGGAGGGCTTCCAGCCTGCACGGATCGTCCTCTTCGGGTCCCATGCACGAGGCTCGGCAACCGAGTGGAGTGACGTGGACTTGCTCGTGATTCTGCCCAACGTGTCTGACAAGCGGGACACGGCAATCGAGATCCGCAGGACCTTGGGGGATCTGCCGGTCTGCAAGGACATCGTGGTAGCGACTCCGGAGGAAGTCACCCGCCGGGGCCACATTGCCGGCACCGTGTTGCGTTCAGCACTTCGTGAAGGACGGGTCGTTTATGAACGACCCTGAAACAATAAGGGAAGCTCGCCGCTGGCTTCGTTTCGCGAGGGAGAGGATCTCGATGTTGCCCAACGGTTGCTGGCAACGGATGAAACCCCAACCCGGCACGTCTGCTTTCTCTCCCAGCAATCTGCTGAAAAAGCGTTAAAGGCAGCACTGGTTCTTGAGGGAACGGACTTCCCGTACCGGCACGACCTGGATGCGTTGCGCAATCTGCTGCCTGACACTTGGTCGATTCGGCGAAAACACCCCGATCTCGCCCAACTGACGGAATGGGCGGTCGAGGCCCGGTACCCCGGCGACTGGCAAGAGGCCACTGCCGCCGATGGCGAACAAGCGGTTTCGCAGGCCCAAGGGGTTTACGACTCGATTGCGGCCGAGTTCGAGCAGCGTACGAATGATGAATAAGAGTCGAAGGCCCCACCCAACGGATAAGAACGTGGGGCGAGCTTGCCTGGCAGCTCGGCGGCGTGGAGGCGTTCGAGCGGGCGACCAGCCCCGGGGACATTCTCCGGGAACTGCTGAACGAGTACGGACCCTGCCTGGTCCTGATCGACGAGTGGGTCTCCTACGCCCGGCAGCTTCACGACGACGCCGACCTGCCGGCGGGCAGCTTCGAGACTCAGTTCACCTTCGCCCAGGCGCTGACTGAGTCGGTGAAGCTCACGGGGAACTGTCTGCTGGTGATCTCGCTGCCGGCTTCCGACACCTCGAGTCAGGGCTCTCCCCACACCGAGGCGGACGATGCCGAGGTCGGGGGGGTTCGCGGGCGCGGCGCCCTGGACCGGCTGCGCAACGTGCTGGGCCGGATCGATTCTCCGTGGCGGCCGGCCAGCGCCGAGGAGAGCTTCGAGATCGTGCGCCGGCGGTTGTTCGAGCCTCTCGCCGGCCCGGACCCCTTCAAGCAGCGCGACGTCACCGCCCAGGCTTTCGCGGAACTATACCGCTCTCAGCGAGTGGAGTTCCCCGCGGAATGCCGCACTGCCGATTATGAGCGCCGCATCCAGACGGCTTACCCGATTCATCCCGAGATCTTCGACCGCCTCTACACGGACTGGTCCGCCCTCGCCAAGTTCCAGCGCACCCGCGGCGTGCTGCGCCTGATGGCCGCGGTGATCCACAGTCTGTGGGAGCGGGGAGACCAGAACCCGCTGCTGCTGCCCTCCACCATTCCCATCGACGACGACCGCGTGCGCAACGAGCTGACCCGCTATCTCTCCGACAACTGGAACCCCGTCATCGACAAGGATGTCGACGGGCCGGGCTCGCTTCCGGTCGCCATCGACGCGAGGGCGCCCAACCTCGGCAGACTCTCCGCCACGCGGCGGGTGGCGCGCACCGTCTACCTCGGCTCCGCACCAACCACCGCGGCGGCGCACCGCGGCATCGACGACTCCCGGGTCAAGCTCGGATGCGTCATGCCGGGGGAATCTCCGGCAGTGTTCGGCGACGCCCTGCGCAGACTGGCCGCGGAGGCGACCTATCTCTACCAGGACGGTCCGAGGCAGTGGTATGCCACCCAGCCGACAGTCACCAAGCTGGCCGAGGATCGGGCGGAGCAACTGGCCGGCAACCCGGACGCGGTCGCCAGGGAACTGGAGGAGCGGCTGAAGAAGGACCTGCGAACCACCGGGGACTTCGATCGCATCCACACCCTGCCCCGTTCGGGAGCGGACGTGCCGGACGACCTCGACGCGCGGCTGGTGGTGCTCTCAGCGGAGCATCCCTGTTCGAGGGATGCGGACAATGCGGCGGAAGTGGCCGCCCGGGAAATCCTGGAGTCGCGCGGAAGTACGCCGAGGCTCTTCCGCAACACGCTGGTGTTCCTGGCGGTGGACAAGGTGCGGTACCAGGACCTCGACGAGGCCCTGCGCCGGTACCTTGCCTGGGTGTCGATCCTCGACGAGAGGGACGAGCTCAACCTCGACCCGCATCAGGCCCGGCAGGCGGAGACGCAGCAGAACGCGGCCGACGACACGGTGACCGCGAGGCTTCCGGAGGCATACCAGTGGCTGCTGGTTCTGGAGCAGGAGAGACCGGATGCAGTTGTCTCTTGGCAGGCGATCCGTCTGACCGCGTCCGGGGCGCTGGCGGAGCGGGCGAGCAGGCGGCTGCGCAATGACGAGCTGCTGGTAACCGGACTCGGGGCGACCATCCTGCGCCGGCATCTCGACGAGGTGCCGCTGTGGCGGGGGGATAACGTCGAGGTGCGGCAGCTAGTCGAGGACTTCGGCCGCTACCTGTACCTGCCCCGCCTTCGCGGCCCGGAGGTCCTCACGCGCGCGGTCCAGGACGGGGTCGCCCTGCTGACATGGCAATCGGATTCATTCGCCTTGGCCGAGAGCTACGACGAGGCCGAAGGGCGCTACCGCGGCCTGCAGGTGGGGCAGATGGTCTCAGTCTCCCCGGAAAGCCCGGTTCTGCTGGTTAAGCCGGAGGTGGCTCGCGAACAGCTTGACGCCGAAGTGCCTCCCACACCGGCGCCGGTTCCCGAGGGTCAGGAACCACATTCTGGTCCTGGTCGGGATGGGACTGAGCCGCCCCCGCCGCCCGAGAAGAAGGCGCGGCGGTTTCACGGGGCCGTTACTCTCGACGCCACGCGGGTAGGCCGGGACGCCGGCCAGATCGCCGACGAGGTGATCTCCCATCTCTCCGGCCTGGTCGGGTCCGAGGTCACGGTCACCTTGGAGATAGATGCGGAGATCCCGGACGGGGCGCCGGAGAACGTCGTGCGCACGGTCACCGAGAACAGCCGCACACTAAGGTTCACCAGCCACGGGTTCGAGGAGTCGTGACGATTCGAAACCGATTCAGGTTAGAGGGTTCCGACTGAACCACGGCCTAAATCCCCCGGGAACCGGAGGCGTGAACTTACAAAAGCTGCGCGACTTCCTTTGGGGCAGGGAGGGGAATGAGTTCTGCCAAGGACAGTGCTGGCAAGGGAGAAGCGACGTTGCCCGCACCAGCAACTCGACGCGCGAACCGGACGAAAGAAGTTCATCTCGGGCAGGACAACAGCGCATGCCGGAGACCAAGG
>JAPOZF010000087.1 GCA_026706165.1 Gemmatimonadota bacterium | reverse complement strand
TCCCGAGGGGTACCTCCTCGAAAAGGTGCGCACCGATCTCGGCTACCGCGGCCGGTTGGTGCTCTCCCTCGACCTGCACGCCAACTTCACCCGCCGCATGCTGCGGCACGCCGACGCGGTCACCGCGTACCGCACCTTCCCCCACATGGACTTCACCGCCACCGGCGAGCGCGCCGCGCGCCTGGCCCTGCACCCGGGCCCTTTCACCCGGGCCGCGGCCAAGGTGTCCGCCCTCATGTCGCCGGCGGACAGCACCCATTTCGAGGGGAACCTGTGCGGCCTGCTGACCCGCGCCCGCGAGCTGGAACGGCGGCACGGAGACGTCCTCGACGTCTGTATCCTGCCGGTGCAGCCCTGGATGGACATCGACGAAATGGGCTCTTCCGTGATCGTCACCGCTGCCGGTGGCGGCGTTCCCCTCGATGAGCTGCAGAAACTCGCCGGCGAGTGGTACGCCCAGAGGCACCACTGGAGAAACCGGCTCACCCCCTGGCCGGAGATCCTGCGGAAGCTCCGGAGCAAGGGTCCGGAGCCCTGGGTGCTGGTCGACACCGCGGACGCGACCGCCGGGGGCTCCCCCGGCCACAGCGCCGAGGCCCTGCGGCGGCTGCTGCCGCTGCGCGAAGAGCTGCCCGGCAAGGTCCTGCTCTGGGTGGTCGACCCCGACACCGTGGCCGCCGCCCGCCGCGGCGAGACCCGCTTCACCACCGGCGACCCGCCGGTCTCCTGGGACGGGCGGGTCACCTGGACCGGCGAGGGGAACTACAAGGCGCGCGGCGGAGCCTACACCGGCCAGGCCTTCTCGATGGGGGAAGCCGCGGTCGTCGAGTCCGGGCAGATCCAGCTCGTCGCCTGCTCGTTGCCGGCGATGACTCCTGATCCGGCCTTCTACGAGTGCGCCGGGCTGCAGCCGGACGCCGCCCTCGCGGTCATGGCCAAGAGCATGACCGGGTGGATGGCGGCCTTCGGCGCCGGCTGGGAGCGCGGCATGCTGTTCGACGGCCCCGGGCTCTGCACCCTGGACTTCGCCTCCATCCCGTTCACCGGAAGCGGCCGCGGGCTCTGGCCGGTCGATCCGGACCCCCCAAACCCGGTAGCGATCTGGGAACCGGACGCCGGCTGAGCCGCGCCGCCGCAACGACCGTGACCCCCGACGACCCGCATGCGCTCGCCGCCGCCCGGCGGCGCCGCATCATCTTCCAGGACGACATCCTCGCCAACGACGCCTTCCGCCGCGGAGAGGTCGGACCCTCCCGCCTGGAAAGGCTGATCGCCTTCTACATGAGCCGTCTCGAGGCGGCGCCGAACCAGATCGACAGCGTCTGGCACGAGTGGGGCGAGGGCAACACCGCGGTCTGGCCCAGCGAGGTGCTGCCGCGCACGGAAAACGTCTTCCCCGGCTGGTGGGAGGCGGGGATCGACCCGGTCAGGGTGCTCCTCGACGAGACCCGGAAACGCGGGCGCGAGGTCTTCTTCTCCTACCGTATCAACGGCTCGGACAACGACGACCTCTTCGATCCCCCGCACCCACTCAAAGGCCCCGTCCCGCTGAAGGCCCGGCACCGGGACTGGCTCATCCACAAGTGGCACGTGTACTGGGATTTCCGCCGCGAGGGGGTCCGCGGCCTCAAGCTCGAGGTCCTGCGCGAAGTCGCCGCGATGTACGACTACGACGGCATCTCCGTCGACTTCGCGAGGGTGCCGGTGCTGTTTCCCGAGGGGGAGCAGTGGAAACACCGCGACCTGCTTACCGGCTTCATACGCGAGGTCCGCTCCGCCCTGCACGGGATCGCGCGCCGCCGCGGGCGGCCGTACCTGCTGGCCGCCAGGATCCCCGAAGACATCCCGGGGTGCCGTTTCGACGGCATCGACGTCGAGACCTGGGTCGCCGAGGGAGTGGTCGACATCCTCGCGATCGGCACGCGCACCGCGGCCGCGGACGTCGCCGGCTTCCGCGCCCTGACGAGCGGGACCCCGGTCAGGGTGTACCCGAGCTGGGACGACCACCACTCCTCGGACGGGTACCGGCACCCGACGGTCGAGGTCTGGCGCGGGGTCTGCGCCAACTGGTGGCGGCAGAACCCGGACGGCATGCACACCTTCAACCTGATGTTCCCCTCGCCGGAATCCGAGCGCGGCCTCGGCATCGAAGCGGCGCCGGAGCACCGCCGCGGCGGCCTCGACGGAGGGGCGCTGCTGTCCGACTGGGAGACCCAGTGCCGGGTCTTCGCGGAAATCGGCAGCCCCGGAACCCTCGAAGGGCGCGACAAGGTGTTCCTGGTCGAACGCCGGGGGGGCGGCCACGGCAGCGACTTCGTACCGGCCCCAGACGACTGGCGCACCCCCCGGCACTGCTATTTCCAGACCAACATGCGGGCGCAGCTGCCCGCGGAGCTGGGGGCCGGCGGCTCCCCGGACACGCTTCTCACCCTCGACGTCGCCGACGATCTCGGGGCCGCGGCGGACTCCCTCGACAGCCTGACCCTGAACCTCGCCCTCACCGCGGATCCGGAGGAAGCCGCCGGCGACCTCCAGTTGGAGGTGAGGATCAACAATCTGCTACTGGGCGCCCCGGTCCGGGAAACGGGAATTGCGACCCGGTTGAACGCCGGCTTCGACTGCTGGCTGGTCTTTTCCGTCCCGCCGCGGTTTCTCGCGAAGGGGGCGAATCTCGTCGGCGTCTGCCGGACCGACCGGACGGCCGCGGCGGTGCGGATCGAGAAGCTCGAGCTGCACGTCCGGTATGCCTGAATGCGCGAGTACGCGCAGGAACAGGGGCGCCCGCAGCGCCCGGCTCGCAAGGCCCCCGAGCGAGTCTTGCCGGCGTTGTTCCACCAGCAAGGCATCGTTGTGAGCCGGGATGCAGCGGCAGCCGGAATCACGCGGAATGGCGCGCGAAAACACCGGGCCTGAATGCGGATCACCGAGGTAATCACCCACCGCCTCGCCTGCCCGGTCCCGCGTCCCTTCCGGGCCTGCCGCACCGACTGGATCCGCGAACGGACGGCGACGATCGTGGAGGTCAGGACCGACGAGGGGCTCACCGGCTGGGGAGAAGGAGATGGGACGCAGGCGAGGGAAACGGCAGACTCCCTGCTGATCGGGAAGAGCCCGTTCGACCGCGAGGAGATCTGGGACAGCCTGACGGCCTGCGGGAGGGACATCCCCGCTGCCTGCGGAATCGAGATCGCCCTCTGGGACCTCGCGGGAAAGGCGGAAGGCAAGCCGGTCTGCGAACTTCTCGGGAGCACCCTTCGGGACAGGGTGAGCGCGTACGCCAGCGGGTTCTTCCAGCCGCAGGGGGAGGATCACCTGCGCCGCGTCGCCGAAGAAGCCCGCCGTTGCCGGGACAGGTTCGCCGCGGTGAAAGTCCGCATCGGCTTCGGCCCGGAACAGGACGAACGCATCGTCGAGGCGGTGCGGAACGCCGTCGGCAGCGAGGCGAGGCTCGCCGTCGACGCCACCCAGGGGTACGACCTGCCCGCAGCCATCGAGGGGGGTAACCGGCTTGCCCCCTACGACCTCCTCTGGTTCGAGGAGCCGCTCCCTGCCGAAGACCTCGACGGGTACCGCGAGCTCAGGCAGGCCCTGCCGATACCGGTGGCAGGCGCGGAGGGGCGCAGCGGGCTCGCTTCTTTCCGCGAGGTCGTCGAGAGCGGAGCCATGGATATCATCCAGCCCGACATCGGCCGCGCCGGCGGGTTCACCGAGGGGATGAGGATCTGCTGGCTCGCCGGGGCGAACCGGGTCCACGTGATCCCGCACATGTTCGGATCGGTGGTGCGGCTGGCGGCGACCCTGCAGTGGCTGGCCGCGGTACCGGAGGACCCGCGCTGGGAGCTTCCTCCCGTTCTGGAGCTCGACGTGACCGGGAACGGACTCCTCACCGGCCTGTCGCCGACCCGGTTCGAGGTCGAGGACGGATTCGTCCGCATACCGGGCCGGCCCGGGCTCGGGGTCGAGATCGACGCCGGGGCGCTGCGGAGATTCACCGTTCCATGACTCCCCGCGGAACCCCCATTCCGATCCCCCTGCGCATCAACGACCGCTTCTTCTACGGCTGGCTGATGCTCGCCGCCGCCGCTCTCTGCCTGTTCGCCAGCGGCCCCGGCCAGTCCCACGCCTTCAGCGTCTTCATCACGCCGATCGGCGAGGACCTCGGGATCTCGCGCACCGCGGTCTCCACCGCCTACGCCGCGGCCACCCTGGCGGCCGCCTGCGGCCTGCCCTGGGTGGGACGCCTCGTCGACCGCTTCGGGGTCCGCGCCGTGATGCTCTCGGTGGGGGTGCTGTTCGGCGCCGGGGCCGCGGCCTTCGGGCAGGTCCCGGACCTGTGGCTGCTGGCCGTCGGGTTCGCC